>DATEME010000548.1:0-12647 GCA_035275865.1 Candidatus Acidiferrales bacterium
CGGCGAACCCACGGGCCTTCCCCGCCGTTCCCAGTGGTAATAGGCGCGCTCCGCGATTCGCTTATCGATCATCACGTCATACGGTTGAAATATCAGCATGTTTGCACCCCCAAATTGAATTCCGCAGTGCCTTCCAGCCACGACCCGTGACACCTCTCTAGCTTCGCCCGCCCGTAAGCCAATCTAAATAGGTTTCTCATTCTAATTTCCCGGTGGCGGGATACTGCGGGTAAAGACCGCAAATTGCACGTCGGGCATTTGCAGTATTGCTGCGTGACTCCGTCGCACGAACCAGCGCCTACGGCGCTGGACGGCTCTCCGGCAGCATCATTCTCGCGTCAGTCGAGTCCAGAGCTAGCCTCCCTTCCTTGCAAGCGTGCCGGCCGATAAGAATAAGAAATATCAGGGGCTTGCCCGGTTTAAAATAATCGGAGACCTGGCGAGGCGGGCGTGCACAAGAGGCACAAGAGATTGAAGATCGCAATAATCACAGCGACGGCGATGCTCGTTGGTACACTCGTCGCCGCGCGGCCGAAAATACGTCCTCTAACGCGAACTCCGGTAAGAGGAGTAACGCCCGCACAATTAGAGGCAGCGCGGACCTACCTT
The DNA here is from genome assembly GCA_035275865.1 of Candidatus Acidiferrales bacterium. Classification (GTDB taxonomy): domain Bacteria; phylum Acidobacteriota; class Terriglobia; order Acidiferrales; family UBA7541; genus Palsa-295. The sequence continues at coordinate 610 of DATEME010000548.1, forward strand.
GGCTTTGACCGGAACGATTATCCCAGCGATTCCCTACTTACTGCTCTCCACATGGAATTCTCTTTCGCGGGCTACTGGCTCAATGATCCCCCTGGCGAAACGGCGAGCACGTGGCTTGGAAAGCGCTCCATTTTGGGTGCGCATGGTTTCGGGTTCCTTCTCCTCTTCAATGGCAGGTTGGACAAAGAACTGAACTCGACACCCGGGGCCACGGAATTAGGCAGGAGAGATGGAGCCGAAGCGGTCAGCATCGCGTTGCGCGAAGGCTTTCCCAAAGGCGCAACCGTTTTCCTCGACCAGGAGGAAGGAGGCCATCTCTTGCCGGAACAGAATGCGTATCTTTTTGCGTGGGTCGACGAAGTAAGTGCACGCGGTTTTAAGGCGGGTGTCTATTGCTCAGGCATCCCTGCGCCTGACGGGCCTGGCCAATTCGTCATCACAGCCAACGATGTGAAGCAGCACGAAGGCGTGCGCAAAATCGCATTTTTCGTCTACAACGACGCCTGTCCTCCATCTCCCGGCTGCGCGCGCTCTGCGAATCCTCCGGCGCCGTCGGAGAGCGGTGTTGCGTTCGCATCAGTTTGGCAATTCGCGCAATCGCCGCGCCGACCTGAATATTCCGCCGCGTGCAGTTCGATGTACGCAAAGGACAGAAATTGCTATCCGGGACAGCGGGCGGGCGCGAGTGGGCTTTTTTTAGACTTGGATTCTGCTCTCTCGCCTGATCCATCGAACGGGAAATAAGAAATACAGTTGGACTCAAATCAGGGTGCGGTGGGTGCGGGCGGACATCCAGGGGGCGAAGCCGTGTAGGTGGAACATGGGGGATTTGGCGCGGAGGGCGGTGAGGATTTGCGTTTCGTGCTTGGCGTTGGCGCGGCCGCGGGCGGCGAGTTCGATGCCTACGTCGGCGGCCTGCACTCTTGGCCTGTCCGAGAGAAAGTCACCGTAGGCGACGGCGCGAACTACGCTGACGCCCGCGCTGCGATCCGCGTTTAGCTCGCGGATTCTGCCGCGCAACGCTTTCAGCGCGTCTTCAACGGCTTCCGTCTTGTAACGCGGCGTGACCGAACCGGACACGGTCTCGCCCGCAATCGTTGTGAGCCATTCTTCCTTAGCGCTTCGCTTCACATATCCCTGCATTTCGAGGATTGGTAATGCCATGTTCGCTTGCGCGAGCGTGACGTTGAGCGTTTCGGCGAGGTAGCGGGCGGTCCAGGAGATCATGCCGCGCGTGTCCTTGAGGAAGCTGAAGACGGCTTCGCGGACGAGTTGCGGCGCGGATTTTTCGGATTTGGAGCGTTTGGATTTTTGTTTAGGAGCGGCGGAGGGGAATGGAATGATTTTTTTTCCGGGCATACGGGAAGAAAGCAAAAGCCGCCCGACTATAAGGCGAGTCGGCCGCTACAAAGGCAAAAGCAACGGCAAAACCGAATCAAAGACTCACAGCCAGGAGTGGCTGTGCCACAAAACAGGTCAGCCGGCTTTGCGGCCTTTTTTGCGTTCTTCGGCTTTGGCGGGCACGGCGCGGAGGAGTGTTTTGCCGGCGCGGCGCGATGTTTGCTGCTCGACGCTTTGCTTTAGCGCGGCGACGAGGTCAATTACGGGCGCTTGCTTCTTGCGCGGCACCGCAGCGACGGATTTGCCGTGCGTCTTCGCGTCGATCAGGTTCTGAAGCGCTTCCTGGTATGTGTCGCGATATTTTTCCGGCTCAAACCGACCAGCTAAGTTTTTGATGAGCTGAAGCGCGAGCGTTTTTTCCTGCTCGCGGACTTCGGCCTTGTCTTTGCCGGTGTAGTCGTGCGCCTCGCGGATTTCGTTCTGATAAAACATCGTGTGGAGCGTGAGACCGGTCTCCGTAGCGCGGATCACAACGGTGTATTCGCGATTGTGCATCGTCGCTTTGGCGATGCCGGCGTAACCCGATTCGCGCATCGCATTTTGCAGCAGGTGATAAGCGTGCACGCCCGCATCCTGCGGCGCGACGTAATAGGAGGCGTCGTAGTAGACCGGGTCGATATCGCTCATCTTCACAAATTCGAGAATTTCCATCGCCTCGGCCGTTTCCGGTTCGACGGATTTCAATTCCTGCGGCGTGAAGAGCACGTACTGGTCTTTTTCGTACTCGTATCCCTTTTCGATCTCGGACCATTCGACGTTGCGATTGCAGGTCGGGCAGAAAAGCGGATGCTTCAATCGCGTGTGGCACACATTGTGAAGTTGATTGAAGCTGATGCTCTCCGAGCGAGCCGCCGGAGACAGACTGATGGGGACTGAAACCAACCCGAATGAAATGTAACCCTTCCATGAGGCGGGCATTGCCTGAATATACCACGGCGAATATTTGCACAAAGAGGTTTCGGCAGTGAGTGTCCAGAAGTACAGACGAACAAATGGAGAAGATGCCGGGAACGGGAAGAGCGGATTCGCTGGGCTCCAGCCGCAGGTTCGGAAGCATAAGTTTGGCTCGTTCGATCGTACAGATGCATCAGAAGAGACGAGGCCAAAGTGAAGCACTGGCAGGGGCAGAGGCCTGGCACGTTACAACAGAGTTCTGACAAGCGACAAAAACAGACGGGGGCGATTGGCCGCTTTTGACTTAAGGCATCAGCTTCCCTCGACACAGACGCCGCGATGGAGGCCGCTACGAAAGCCAATTGCGCTGTCATTCAAGCAGCATTTTCAGTACGCTATGATTCCGCAGTTCTTCGAGGTGACGAATGAAGGTCGATCCCTCCCCGGGAAAGCCGGCTCCGCTATCTTCGCTGGTGAATATTCCGAAGCTCATCACGGCTTATTATTCGCTGCGTCCCGATCCTTCCGATCCCGCTCAACGCGTGTCTTTCGGCACGTCCGGCCATCGCGGCTCGTCATTCGATGGCGCGTTCAATGAATGGCATATTCTTGCGATCACGCAAGCGATCTGCGAATACCGCGCCGCACAAAAAATCGACGGGCCGCTTTTTATTGGAATGGATACGCACGCGCTCTCCGAGCCTGCGTTCGCGAGCGCGCTCGAGGTACTTGCGGCAAATAGCGTCGAGACGATGATTTCGGAGGGCACGCCGTACACGCCGACACCGGCCATTTCACAAGCTATCCTTCAGTATAATCGCGGGCGCAAAACAGGTCTCGCGGACGGAATTGTGATTACGCCTTCGCACAATCCTCCGGATGATGGCGGCTTTAAATACAATCCGCCGGAGGGCGGGCCGGCCGAATCGGACATCACGGGTTGGATTCGGTCCCAGGCGAACGATTTTCTACGGAGCGGCCTTAACGGCGTGAAGCGCGCGCTATTTGAAAAGGCGGCCTCTGCTTCGACCACGCACAAATTCGACTATGTGAAGTCGTACGTGGAAGATCTCGAGAACGTGATCGACTTCACTGCAATTCGGAATGCGAAGCTGACGATTGGAGTCGATCCGCTGGGCGGCGCCGGAATTGCGTACTGGCCCCGAATCGCCGAGCGATATGGCGTGAACCTTACCGTAGTCAATGAACGGATCGATCCCACTTTTCGATTCATGACGGTGGACTGGGACGGCCGCATCCGCATGGATCCATCGTCGCCCTACGCGATGCAAAGCCTGATCGGGCTGAAGGACAAGTTCGATATTTCGTTCGGGTGCGACACGGATCACGATCGCCACGGCATTGTGGCAAAAAGCACCGGCCTTTTGCCTCCGAATCATTACCTTGCCGTTTGCATCGATTACCTTTTCCGGAATCGCGAAAAATGGAGCAAAGAAGTCGCCGTCGGAAAGACGGTGGTGAGCAGCAGCATGATCGATCGCGTGACGGCGCGTCTTGGACGGCAACTCTATGAAGTGCCGGTCGGCTTCAAATTTTTTGTGGAGGGACTGATCGCCGGGAAACTCGGTTTCGTGGGCGAAGAGAGCGCCGGGGCGTCGTTTCTGCGGCGCGATGGGACCGTATGGACCACCGACAAAGACGGCATCACTGCCGCCCTTCTTTCCGCCGAAATTACGGCGCGGAGCGGACGCGACCCGGGCGAAATCTATCGCGAATTTACGCGCGAGCTTGGCGACCCCGTTTACGAACGCGTGGAGGCTCGCGCGACCCTGGAGGAAAAGGCCGCGCTTGCGAAATTGTCGCCCGCGGAGATTCATATCACCGATCTGGCGGGCGAAAAAGTCGAGCGCGTTCTCACGGCCGCTCCCGGCGACGGAAATAAGATCGGCGGAATAAAAGTAATGTCGCGAAACGGATGGTTCGCCGCGCGCCCTTCAGGCACCGAGGAAATCTACAAGATTTATGCGGAGAGCTTCCTCGGCCAAGATCACTTGCGTAAGATCGAAGAGGAAGCGCAAAAAATCGTGTCGGGCACGATTGCGCACAGCGGCGCGGCGGCTCGCGCGTAAGCCGCATTTGGATTTGGAGGGCATAGTGAGCAGTCCAGCGTACGGCAACCGCCTCTCTGACAAGGAAACGTTCGGCGCCCTCACCGAGCTCGCGTTGGATCTCCGCTCAGCATTCCATCATGCAGCGGACAGGCTTTGGGAGCGGCTCGATCCCGAGCTTTGGGAGGCGACTCACAATGCGTGGGTCGTCTTGCAAACCGTATCGCGGCAACGGCTGCAGAGCGTCGCCGCCGACCCGGATTTCCAGAAATTGGCCGCGAGGCTCCGCGAGGAAAAGCAGTCCGCAGAGCAAGCGAAAGCCTGGTTTCAGCAAGCTTACCCGAACACGGCCCTGAAGACCGTCGCGTACTTTTCGATGGAATTCATGCTCAGCGAAGCTTTGCCGATTTATTCGGGCGGGCTCGGCAATGTGGCCGGCGATCAACTCAAAGCGGCGAGCAATCTGGGAGTGCCCGTTGTGGGCGTGGGCTTGCTTTATCAGCAAGGTTATTTTCGACAGGAAATCAGCGCCGACGGTCACCAGGAAGCGCTCTATCCATACAACGATCCCGGTCAACTGCCGATTACGCCGGTGCGGGATGCCAGCGGCGAATGGATTCGCGTCGCACTGGATTTTCCGGGTGTGAAACTGTGGCTTCGCGCTTGGGAAGCGAAGCTGGGCCGCAGAAGGCTCTACCTGCTGGGTACAAACGATCCCGCCAATGCGCCCGACCTGCGTGGAATCGCCGGAGAACTGTATGGCGGCGATTCGGAGCTGCGTCTGAAGCAGGAGCTGGTACTCGGAATCGGCGGCTGGAAGCTGCTGAAGGCGCTCGGACTTCAGCCCGAAGTGTGCCACCTCAATGAAGGCCATGCTGCGTTCGCCGTGCTGGAACGGGCGCGCGATTATATGGAGCAAAACGGAATAGGGTTCGCCGAAGCGCTGGCAATCACTCGCGCCGGCACTCTTTTTACGACGCACACCCCCATTGCAGCGGGCTTCGACCGATTTTCCGCCGGCCTGATGGAGAAATATTTCAGAAATTACACAGAAAAGGAGCTCGGGATTCCCTTCCACGATCTGCTCGGACTGGGGCGGCAGAATCCAAACGATTCGAACGAGCCTTTTAATATGGCGTTTCTCGCATTCCGCGGAAGCGGCGCGGTGAACGGCGTCAGCAAACTGCACGGTGAAGTGAGCCGCCGGTTATTTCAGGGACTTTTCCCGCGATGGCCTGAGGTTGAAGTGCCCGTCACGCACGTGACGAACGGCGTCCACATGCCGACTTGGGATTCGCCTGACTCGGACCGCCTGTGGGAAGACTCCTGCGGCAAGGGGCGCTGGCACGGCGCGATGGACACTGTGGAGCAGAACATCCGAAAGTGCACAGACAGCGACCTATGGCAGATTCGCGCCAGCGGACGCACGGCGCTGGTTGAATATGTTCGCAAAAAACACGTACGGCAAATCGCGCGGCGCGGAGCTTCCGCCGAAGAAAGCGAAAGAGCCGCGCGAGTGCTTGACCCGGACACGCTGACGTTGGGATTCGCGCGTCGGTTCGCGCCTTACAAGCGCCCGAACCTGCTTTTGCACGACGCTGAGAGGCTCGTGCGAATTCTCACCAATACGAACCAACCGGTACAACTCGTGATCGCGGGAAAGGCACATCCGCAGGACACTCCAGGCCAAGAGATGATCCGCGAATGGATCCAGTTCGTCTACCGGCCGGAAGTGCGGCCGCGCGTCGTCTTTCTGACCGACTACGACGTCCTCATGGCCGAAAAGTTAGTGCAGGGCGTGGACGTGTGGCTGAATACGCCACGGCGTCCGTGGGAAGCAAGCGGGACGAGCGGGATGAAAGTGCTCGTGAATGGCGGACTCAATCTTTCCGAACTGGACGGCTGGTGGGCCGAAGCATATTCGCCGGAAGTCGGCTGGGCCATCGGCGACGGGCGCGAGCACGACAGCGATCCCGGCTGGGATGGGGCGGAAGCGGAGGCGTTGTATTCCCTTCTGGAACGCGAGGTGATTCCGCAGTTCTATGCGCGCGATGAGCACGGCATCCCGCGAGCATGGGTCGCTCGCATGCGGGAAAGCATGGCGCAATTGACGCCGCGATTTTCGACGAACCGCGTGGTGCGCCAATACACCGAGAATCACTATTTGCGCGCGGCCGCGGCGTACGGCGAACGCGCGGCGGCCGGTGGGCTCATCGGAAATGGCGTTCTGAAATGGCAGCGCGAAATCGCGGAGCATTGGGGCAAGCTGCACTTCGGCTCATCGAAGGCTGAGGCGCAAGGGCAAGAGTACGTGTTTCAGGTGCAAGTTTTTCTGGATGACTTGGACGCGGATGCGATTGCGGTGGAGTTATACGCCGAGGGCAGAAACGGCTCTGCGCCTTTCCGGCAACCGATGACCCGTAGCGAACGTCTGGCGGGCTCGGCAAACGGCTTCGCATACGGCGCAAGAATTCAAGCTGCGCGGCCATTGAGCGATTTTACGGCGCGGATTGTTCCCTATCACGCCCGCGCCTTCGTGCCGCTCGAAGCGCCGTTTATTCTGTGGCAGGACAATCCGGGGTGGAGATGACCGGGTGCAGGATGCGTTCATTCCCTGCTGCCTTCTACACGGCGCTCACATGACCCGTAATGGCTTGTATGGATAGACACTCCTGTCCTGCTGAGCCCATGATTCGTTGATTGTCGGGCCAGCAGTCCGCCCTCACGTCATGCCGCTCAGAAAACAGAAGCATCAGGATCCAAAACCCATCGAAGTCCCTGAGCTAATCAAAGAGGAAATTGAGGAGAAGCAGGTACAAGAGCGCGTAGCAATCGGCGCGCATGTAGTACACGAGACGATCCGCCGCGAGGGCGAAGAAGAACTCAAGCGAACGACCTCTGCGCTCGCCTGGTCTGGATTCGCCGCGGGTCTCTCGATGGGATTTTCCCTCGTCGCCGAAGGACTTCTCCAAGCATATCTCCCGGACGCACAGTGGACACCTTTGCTCTCGAAATTGGGCTATAGCGTCGGCTTCTTGATCGTCGTCCTGGGTCGTCAACAGCTCTACACAGAGACAACGCTGACCGCGGTGCTACCGCTTCTTTCGAAGCGGAACGCTCCGACGGGAATAGGCGTGCTGCGACTATGGGGAACGGTGCTCGCAGCAAACCTGGTGGGGACCTACCTCTTCGCTCTCTGCGTGGCGAAGGTTCCGATATTCTCGCGGCACATCCAGGAGACTCTGGTGCAGGTGAGTTACGGCGGCACGGAAGGCAGTTTTGGCGCGGTCTTCATGCGCGCCGTGTTCGCCGGGTGGCTGATCGCGCTCATGGTATGGCTTCTTCCAGCGGCTGAATCAGCAAAGGTCAGCATCATAATCATTACTACATACTTGATTGGTCTTGGCGGGTTTAATCACGTCATAGCCGGGTCGGTGAAAACCTTTTTCTCGTGGTCACCGGGGGGCTGACAGCCAAGGACTATTGGCTGCGTTTTTTTGTTCCCACGCTGCTGGGCAACATCGTGGGAGGCGTTTCCCTGGTCGCGTTCCTGGGCCATGCGCAGGTCGTGGCGGGAAAAGATGCAGATTAAGGAGCCCTTCCCCGCGTAGGTGGCGATTGCGCCGCGTTTCTTGACTCGATGACAGGCCGCCGATAGACTTAGCAGGTACTTGGTAGAGGTGCGGAGGCCATGAGTAGCCGGGCCGCGGTTCCGAGCAGCTTCGGACGCCCGACGAAAGGGGCTTAGGCAGAAGCTCCGCCGAAATCATCGCGTGGGCTGAGACGCGACGGTTGGGGGACAGGCTTAAATGCCGGTCCACTGTCATCCGGTATGCGGATGGAGCGCTATCGAGGAGCGAGACGGCTGTATCTCCTTCCTTGTGTGCGTTTCCCCGTAAAATCAAGACGTGAATGGTGTGCTTACGCAGATCGTTTGGAAGTGGAACTTATGGCGATATCTGTCGCTGAGCTAACTCGGTCATTGGTGGATATTGAGTCGACCTCGGAATATGAGGGCGACGTTGGCGAGTATCTGTTCGCTTATCTATCGCGTTTAACAGCCGGAACGGAAGGTCGAGTTGAGCGCATGGATGTAGTGCGTTTGGAGGGAGTCGCGCGGCGCTTCAACGTGTTTGCGCATTGGGGCGAGCCGATCGTGACGCTCTCGACGCATATGGATACGGTGCCGCCATTTTTTCCGTCGCGCGAGGACGCCGATTACATCTATGGGCGAGGATCATGCGACGCGAAAGGCATCATCGCGGCTATGATCGCCGCGGCAGAGCGGCTGCTAGCCGACGGCGCACGGAATTTTGGTCTGCTATTTGTGGTAGGCGAGGAGCGAAGCAGTGCGGGCGCTGCGACTGCGGGCCGCTCGGCGCGTGGATCGCGCTATTTGGTCAACGGCGAGCCGACTGAAAACAAGCTGGCCTTGGCATCGAAAGGGGCGCTGAGGCTCGAGGTGACTGCAAAGGGTCGAATGGCGCACTCGGCGTATCCGGAACTGGGTGAATCGGCGATCAACGCCCTGCTCGATAGCCTCGAAGCGATTCGGCGAGTGCCATTGCCGCGCGATTCGTTGCTTGGGCCCAGCACATTGAATATTGGTACGATTTCGGGTGGGCGGGCCCCAAACGTCATTTCGGACGCAGCCAAAGCGGAAATTCTTGTGCGCCTCGTCGGCGAGCCTGGGCCGTTGCGCGCGGCCCTCGCGGCGGCCGGTAATGGCCGCGCGGAGATCAAGGAAATCCTGTGCATACCAGCGATGAAAATGGAAAGAGTGGAAGGTCTGCCGACGTGTGTGGTTTCATTTACGACGGATATTCCGGTGTTCGACGGAAGTTGGGGCAAGCCGCTTCTGATCGGGCCGGGAAGCATTCATGTGGCGCATACGCCGGATGAGAAAATCTCGAAACGAGAATTGAATGAAGCGGTCGGGATCTACGTCGAGATTGTGAAGAAGTTGCTTGCGGCTTGATAAGAGGTTCGCTTCGTAGAATTCGAGGAAGAGCGTACGCACGACATGAAGCTTGCGATTGTGGGCTACGGAAAAATGGGGCACAGCATCGAGCGACTCGCGCCCGAGTATGGCTGTGAAGTGTGTCTGCGGCTCGACATCGATAACAATACGAATTTTGAGGGAATGACAGCCGATAATTTCCGCGGTATCGACGCGGCAGTGGAATTCTCGACTCCGGCTACGGCTATCGAGAATATCGAGCGGCTAGCTCGCCTGGGCATAAATACGGTGGTCGGCACGACAGGCTGGCTGCGTGACACCGAGCGAGCCCGCGCCGCTGTGGAGAAGGCCGGAACGGCGCTCGTCTGGAGCGCAAATTTTTCCGTGGGCATAAATCTCTTTTCGCAGCTTGTTCGCGAAGCCGCGGAGCTGTTTGCGCGCCAGAAGGAATACGGCGCGTGGGCCTGGGAAATTCATCATTCAACGAAGAAAGACGCGCCTTCAGGCACTCTGCTCGCGCTGGTCGAACAAATGAAAAAGAGCGGGTATGATAGGCCCATCGATGCGGGGAGCAGTCGAGCCGGTGCGCATCCAGGCACACACGAGATTGGATTCGATTCCGCTGACGATACAATCACGATCCGGCACACGGCGCGAGGACGCGACGGCTTTGCGCGGGGCGCGTTGCGCGCGGCCCGGTGGATCGCAGGGAAAAACGGATTTTTCGACTTTCGCGAAATCGTGAACGACTTATAGCCATGACTGACGTTCGTTGTTCTGGAGGATGAAAATGTTTACCGGATGCGGCACTGCGCTGGTCACACCGTTTCGGCGCGACCTTTCCCTCGATGAACAGGCCTTGCGGCGCCTGCTCCGGCGCCAGATCGATGCAGGGATCGAGTTCTTGGTGCCCTGCGGGACTACGGGGGAAAGCCCGACTCTTAACCACGACGAGCAAGTTCGCGTGATCGAGATCACGGTCGAAGAGGCGCGCGGCAAGGTGCCCGTCGTCGCGGGCGCGGGCGGCAACAACACTGCCCACGTGATCGAAATGGCGCGCGAGTTTGCGGCGCTCGGCGCAAACGGCATTTTGTCCGTCGCGCCCTATTACAATAAGCCGACGCAGGAAGGCTTGTACCAGCACTACAAGGCGCTCGCAGAGGCCGTTTCTCTTCCCATTATCGTGTACAACATTCCTGGACGCACGGGCGTCAACATCGAGCCTGGCACGCTTGCTCGCCTCGCGCAGATCGAAAACATTGTGGGCGTGAAGGAGGCCTCGGGAAACATATCGCAGATGGCGACAATTCTCGCGGCTGTGCCGAAGGATTTCATAGTGCTCTCCGGCGACGACGGCATAACGCTGCCGCTGATGGCGCTCGGTGGCCGCGGCGTGATTTCCGTCGCATCGAACGAGATTCCCGCCGAAATGACCCGTATTGCAAAGCTGGCCAATGCCAACGATTTTGCCGCCGCGCGCGAACTGCACAATCGCTGGTTCCCCCTAATGGAAGTGAATTTCGTCGAGACAAATCCTATCCCCGTGAAATCGGCGCTGGCGCTGATGGGCCTGTGCGAGCCCGTGTTCCGCCTTCCGCTCGTGCCTCCGAAGGCCGAAAACCTGGTGAAAATCCGCAATGTGCTCGAATCCGCCGGCCTGCTGACGCAGAAGATCTATGTTGCAAGCTGAAATCGAGCGGCTGTTCGACGCGGGCCCGATCGAATACAGCGAACACGACCGGCGCCTCTTTCAAGAATTTAAGAATGGATTGAACGTCGGCAAGATTCGCGCGGCCGAACGCGACGCGTCCACCAAGACCGGTTGGCGCGTGAACGCGTGGGTGAAAAAGGGTATCCTCCTCGGCTTTCGCATGGGCGCGATTGTCGATATGTCGATCGATGACGCGCGCCAGCCGTTTTTCGACAAATCCACATACCCCGTGAAGCGTTTCGACGCCACCTCGGGCGTGCGCATCGTCCCCGGCGGATCGAGCATTCGCGATGGATGTTACGTTGCGCACGGCGTGACGTGCATGCCGCCGATGTTCATCAACGCAGGCGCGTTTGTCGATGAAGGCACGATGGTCGATTCGCACGGTCTCGTCGGAAGCTGCGCGCAGATTGGCAAAAAATGCCACATTTCAGCCGCTGCGCAGGTTGGCGGCGTGCTCGAACCTGTCGGCGCCCTGCCGGTAATCATCGAAGACGAAGTGCTCGTCGGAGGGAATTGCGGCGTGTATGAAGGAGCAGTAATCAAGCGACGCGCCGTATTGGGAACAGGCACGATCCTGAACCGCTCGACGCCTGTCTACGATCTCGTAACCGGCGAAGTTCATACAGCGAGTGACGACCAACCGCTCATAATCCCGGAAAACGCGGTGCTAGTGGCTGGTTCCCGCGCGATTCCGCATGGGCGCGGCAAAGAATGGAATTTATCACTCTACACGCCTGTGATCGTGAAATACCGCGACGCGAAGACAGACGCGAAAGTGCAGCTGGAGGATCTGCTGCGGTAGGCCGATGATCAGAAGCCTCTATGGCAGCTGCAAGAAATGACTCCTGCCCGCGACACCGAGATATTTGAAAATTGCACACGATTACTGTTGTACCTCGATGATAGTGTCCCCTTTTGACCTCGATAGAAATGTCCCCTAAATACGGTCTCTGAGAGGAGGCCGGATTGGGGCGCACAGAGATGAGCGAGAAGGAGCTGG
>DATEME010000549.1:0-3236 GCA_035275865.1 Candidatus Acidiferrales bacterium
CTCGTCGAGCAGGGTGGAGAGCTTCACACCCGTCCATTCGGCGCAAGACGCGAGGCCGTGCAGTGCCTGAACGTTGCCCTGCAGCGGCTGAGGGGAAAACAGCGGTGCGCTGTTGCCTCCGCACTCCAGGAAGCTGATACGCGACACCATCGGGTAGCGCGCAAGTGCCTCAAGCGTGAACATCAAAGGGCGTTTGACGAGGCCGTGGATCACGAGACGGTGCTCATCCGGATCGATGTCGGGCGGGCCGCCATAGGCGATCACGAAATGCAGGCCGTTAGGCGTGATCATTCCGTTTAGCATGTGATGCGGAGTACGCGCAGTTTGAACGAATGGCAGGCCGTCGGGGTTGCTCAGCGTTCGCGCGACGTTCTTCTCAAACCGAGACGGCAGCTCATAGGGTTTGATGCTCGAACCGGGCTCAAGGCTCCATGGATCATCCTTGAGTGGCTCGGCCGCGGCGCTTGTCAGCGAGGCCCCGACGCCCGTGCTGAGCGCGCCTGCTATAGCGACGCCCTGCCCGAGCAGTGCACGCCGGTCAATCAGACCGTTTCCAGCTACAGGGTCCCCCGAAGGATTACGGATTCCTTTGGGCATGACCGCCTCCTCAGCTGTCGGCGTCTTGAGAGTATAGCGCTGATTTTTTCTCGCCCGCAATGATCGGTTCGGGTCAAAATCGGTAAGGCTCAGACCCGACCTTGACAGTTTCTGGGCACATAGTGGGGGTGGCGGGCAGCCGAACCCTCATGATTTCCGTGTGTTATGCGCTGAGGGCGGCCAGTTCGAGCGAAATTGCCTAGATACATGGATTGGCAAGATGGAGCTTTATCTCTGCGTTGTATGCGCGTATCTTCGGATACATGTATTTGCGCGAATCGCGGCAGAAGCGCGCTGACGGCTCTCTGCTCACCCACCTCCAGCTCGCCGAGAACCTCTGGGACCCGAAGAGCCAGCGCTCGCAGGTCAAGATCATCTACAACTGCGGACGTGCCGAGGACGCCGAGACGACCGAGCGGCTGCGGCGGCTTGCGCGCAGCATCCTGCGCCGCTGCGCCCCTGAGGAGATCGTCGCCGACAACCCCGCCTGGCGGCTCGTTGAGGCCTATAGCTACGGGGATCTCTACGTGCTGGAGCAGCTCTGGCGCCGCCTCGGCGTCGGCGAGGTGATTGGCGAGGTGCTCGGCAAGCGGCGGTTCGAGTTCGATGTCGAGCGGGCGCTGTTCGCCATGGTGGCGAACCGCGCGCTCGCCCCTTCCTCCAAACTCTACTGCTACGAGCAGTGGCTCAGCGAGGACATTCGTATAGAGGGCGCACAGCGACTCAAGCTCCAGCACCTCTATCGGGCGATGGATTTCCTCGAGGCCAACAAAGAGACGATTGAGAAGGCGATCTACTTCCGTATGGCCGATCTTCTGAACCTCGATGTGGAGTTGGTCTTCTATGACACCACATCGCTGCACTTCGAGATCGACGAACCCGATCGCGGTGTCGGACCCGGTGACGAAGTGCATGGCAGCCGGGCGGCCGGTGGCAAGATCTATCGCGCGCCGCGCAAGCGCGGGCATTCGAAGAACGGCCGCACCGATGCACCGCAGATCGTGATCGGCCTGGCGGTGACGCGCGACGGCTTCCCGCTGCGGCACTGGATCTTCCCCGGCAACACGGTGGATGTGACGACCGTGGCCTCCGTAAAGGACGACCTCAAGGGCTGGCAGTTGAGCCGCTGCGTCTTCGTCGGCGATGCCGGCATGGTCAGCGCGCAGAACCTGGCCGCGCTCGCCCGCGCCGGCGGCAAATACATCGTCTGTATGCCGATCTACCACGGCGGCGAGGTCGCTCGCGAGGTGATCACCCGTCCCGGGCGCTACCAGGAGGTCGCCGACAACCTTCAGGTCAAGGAGGTTATCATCGGCGACGGCGAGCGCCGTCGCCGCTACGTGGTGTGCCACAACCCGCAGGAGGCCGAGCGACAGGCCCGCCATCGCGAGGCGGTTCTCGCCGAGCTCGCCGCGGAGATCGAGTGTTTGCACGAAGCGAACGGCGGTTCGCACAGTAAACGCGTGTGCGAGCTGCGCGCCTCGGGACGCTATGGTCGCTACATCCGGCTGACCCCGAGCGGTCACCCGCGCATCGATCAGGCCAACGTCCAGGCGCTCGCCAGACTCGATGGCAAGTTCGTCGTGCACAGCAACGACGACACGTTGAGCGCCGCTGATCTCGCACTCGGCTACAAGCAGTTGCAACGGGTGGAAGTCGCCTGGCGAATGCTCAAGAGTGGCTTGAAGCTACGTCCCGTCTACCACTGGGCGCCGCACCGCATCCACGCGCACGTTTCACTCACTGTGCTGTCGCTGCGGCTCGAACGCATCGCCGAGCAGGCCTGCGGCGATACTTGGCGCAACATCCGCGACGATCTGAAGCAGATCAAGTTGGCTCAATTGTCCAGCCCGAACGGGACTGTCTGGCAGGTCACCGAACCCGGGCCCAACGCGCTCAAGCGATTAAAATCACTAAAGATTCCAAAGCCCCCGCCGGTCCTTCAGCTCGCCTGAGTCCCTAGATACACGGCCCGTTCCGGCCTCAGCCGTATGTTCCTTGTTGTGCCTCGGGAATTCCCGTCCATGCATCCAGGCAGTGTCAAAGTCGGGCCGAACGGTTGCGCGTGCAAATTCGCTCCAAGAAACGAAAGCCCCGTCATTTCTGACAGGGCTTCGTCTGCTTCAGTCTCAGTACATCCGTGAGACTGACGCCTCGACCGACGTTACAGCGTCTTCAGATTTTCAGCACTCGTCTTTCCGCGCCTCGGATCAGCCTTGGCCTCGAAGGACAGCTTCTGGCCTTCGGCCAATCCATGAAGGCCCGCACGCTCGACTGCGCTAATGTGAACAAATACGTCCGGCCCACCATTGTCTGGCTGAATAAAGCCGAAGCCCTTTTGGCCGTTGAACCACTTCACAACACCCGTTGCCATTTTCTGTCTCCAATGCCCGCGAATCAGGTTGTTGCCCACACAACATGTGAGCAAATTCGATCCAGCGATGTCTTGGGGAAAAAGCCCGATAGGGCGTGGCCATCAAGGCAGCCAGATAACTCGAACGCCGTAACTCTATGCATTTTTCGGCACAATGGACACAAGAACAATATCAGAACGGCTCTGGCAACCGGCCCCGTGCACAGCCGAGCCAGGCTATATCGTCATTATTTGTTGAAGGCAGCGTCCCCCGTCGCTATGAGCC
>DATEME010000550.1:0-1809 GCA_035275865.1 Candidatus Acidiferrales bacterium
TGCCAGCTTACCGCAGGCTCAGGATGCCCCGGAAGCACCCGCAGGTCCTTGGGGGAGACCTGAATCGTTCTGAATCAATCCGAGACCGCAAACTAACCCCTTTGCGTCTCGGGCGTTCCTCCAATTAACTGCTCATTCGGCCGCCCGGGGAGCGACAAGGACTGGCAGGCGCACCGTAAAGACCGAACCCTTGCCCGGTTCGCTCGTCACTCAAACTTGCTCAGAGCAAAGTCCAAGATCATGGATTGCGCCGAGAGAATGACAAAGCGTACGCACCGTCCCGAATGTCAATCAAGGGATCATCGGATTCCTCGATCCCATCGGTCAGCTGGCCTGGCAGGAAAAGCAACTTCTTCTCCGCTTCAGCACTGTCGGGCACTACTTTGTCGATCGTCAAAACGCCCAGCTCCGCGACTTTGCGGTCGTCCGGCCAAGCTACTGACGGGTCCTTGGTGGAATCGCCCGCCGCTGCAAGCTGCGCCTTCAGGTGAAACGTTATTGGGCCGTGCTTGAGGCGCTCCGGCAGTTCGTCCATCAGGAAATTCGGCGGCTGTTTCGCCGCATCAGATGCGGAGAGATGCACGAGGTGCTCGGGCACCAACTGATAACGGACTGCTTGCCGCGCGCCCGCCTTGTTGATGAACACGAAAGCATTCACGCCATAGTACTCTTCGTTGGCAAAGCTATCGGGCGTGGCCAAGCCGCCAAAGGCCGCGGGCACGGAAGGATGGCTCGTCGCGAACTGATCGAATTTTGTCGGCTTGGCAGCATCTGGTGGGCTCGCGGCCAACGCCAGCAGCAAATCGCGAAAGTCTTCGCCGGTGGCTACCGGAAAGAACTTGAATGAGTTGATCACCATGTCCGTCTCGCCGCCGTCCGGCAGATGGTACTTGATGGCAATGCCGTGCGGATTGGCCTTAGGTGAGCCGTCCGGGATATTTGGTACTCCGGTCGAATTGGAGAATCGCACCGTCACTGGGATCGGGCTGCCGTTGAACAATACGGCCCGGCTTAGCCCAAGTGCTTCGGGTGCCCCGGTGAAATGGCCTTCGGCAACGATGCCCTTGGCGTGATTTGCTCGGAATCCGGGATGAACGCCAAACACCTTGTTCATTACGTCAACGATTTGTTCCGAGATCGGCTGATCCTCAGCGCTGGCGATCCCGGCCAATGTTAATCCGAAGGCGATCGCTGTGATCAAAAGCGTGTCCTTTCTCATGGGATGACTCTCCTTTGGATTGGCGCCAGTCCTAGTCGCGCCGATGACTGTTTGTGGCCAATATAGCACGGGGCGGATGTGCGTTTGCGGGCTCGGGCGAGGCTGACAACAAGACCAAGCTGAACTGGATCATTGGCAACGCTGAAGACGATCGGGATTGTTGTTGTCGCGGCCTTGGCCGCAAGCGCGGCAGGATGGCTGCCTGCTGTGGAAATAACAGCCACGCGGCGGCGGACGAGGTCAGCCATAAGTGATTGGTAACTGATCGTACTGACCGTTGAGCCAGTGGTACTCCACAGCCACGTTTTGGCCTTCGAGATAACCCGTTTCACTGAGCCCTTTAAGAAACGCGGCGGCTTGGCGCTCGGACGCACTGGAAGACATACCGCTGACAAAGCCGACTACCGGCATGGCCGGCTGCTGCGCGCGCGCCGCGAGCGGCCACGCCGCAGCCGCGCCGCCGAGCAGCGTGATGAACTCGCGCCGCCTCATGTGTGGATGGCCCCCGCCTGGCAAGAGAAAATGTAGCATGCCGCACAGCCTGGCAAGACGGTGGCCTTGGGGGCAGCATGGGGCAACCCATTCAACTC
>DATEME010000551.1:0-1673 GCA_035275865.1 Candidatus Acidiferrales bacterium
CATGTGGCGGCGGCCATCGTCCACATCGCGAATTACGAGCCAGGAGACCGGAGCAACGTTGCTGTACCACGGCCACACGGTGAGCTGCGAATGGCAATCGTTGCAAGAACGCGCGAAGATCTGCTGCACCGCAGGATCGACGGGCATTTTCGCGGTGATTTCCTGAGAAGGATCGATCGGCGGATTGGTCCGCGCAGGGCGAATCGCCTGAATGACCACGAAGAAGACTGCGATGCCAATCAACCAGCGCATCAGCTTGCGTTTCATCGATCCCCCTTGGAGAGCGGATATCGTACGCTATCCGGTTCCCCGGGGAAAACTCTTTGAGCAGATGTAGCGTTCTTGCTTACGTTACGCGCTGGATTTGGCGTGCGCGGCTTTGGGCTGATAGTGGCCGGGTTCGGCGCGGAAGGCGATGCTCAGGCGGTTCCAGGAATTGATCGTGATGATCGCCATGGAAAGATTGGCGAGCTCTTCGTCGGTGAATTGAGCTTTCGCACGCGTATAAACGGCGTCAGGCACGTGGCCTTCGGTGATCTTCGTCAAGGCTTCGGTCCATTCGAGGGCGGCGCGTTCGCGTTCGGAATAGAACGGGGCTTCGCGCCATGCGTCAAGGAGATAGAGGCGCTGCTCGGTTTCGCCGTTGGCGCGCGCGTCTTTTGAATGCATGTCGAGGCAATAGGCGCAGCCATTGATTTGCGACGCACGCATTTTGACCAGTTCCATAAGAGATTCTTCCAGACCGCAGGCGTTTACGTATTGCTGTAGCGTGAACATTGCCTGATAGGCTTTCGGCGCGGATTTGAAGGCATTCATGCGAGATTCCATTTCGATTCTCCTCCAAGAATTTCCCTTCCAGTATAAACCCGGGCGCCGCAGGGAAATCAAAGGGCGAGGGCACGCGGCGACAGAGTAGAATGGGCCAGATTGGACTGAGCGAACGGGCGGAAAAACAAGAGAGGTCCTTCGGGCCGCTTCGCGTCCTTCAGGATGACGCTTTCGATGATACTTAATGAGTTTTTGGAGTATGAGCTCTAGATGAACTTGGACCTGAGCCCTGAACATGAATTGCTACAGCGGTCGGTGCGCGACTTTGCGGAGGCGGAAGTAAAGCCACACGCAAAGGAACTGGACGAAACCGGGCGCTTTCCTCGCGATATTCTGTGCAAGGCCGCCGAGCTGGGCCTGCTGGGCATCGCCATTCCGCAGGAATACGGCGGCGCGGGGATGGATCACGTGGCGTACTCGATTGTGATTGAAGAGATCGCGCGAGCGTGCGCTTCTACGGCCGTGATTCTCTCGGTGCAGAATTCCCTGTTTTGCGATCCGGTGCTTCGGTTCGGGACGGATACGCAGAAGCAGAAATTCCTGGTGCCGTTTGCGCGGGGCGAGAAGATTGGTTGTTTTGCATTGACCGAGCCGCAAGCCGGATCGAATGCAGCTGCGCTCACGACGAAGGCTGTTCGCACAAACGACCGTTACGTGATCGACGGAACGAAAGCGTGGATCACGGGCGGAGGCGTGGCGGATGCGGCGCTGGTTTACGTCAACACCAGGCCGGAATTGGGCGAGAAAGGAATTACGGCGCTGCTCGTGGAACGAGGGACGCCGGGATTTTCCGTTGGAAAAGAGGAAAAGAAGCTTGGGATTCATGCCACGGCATGTTGCGAACT
>DATEME010000552.1:0-5350 GCA_035275865.1 Candidatus Acidiferrales bacterium
CCAAGGCAGACTGCGAACAACCCGAAAGTCTCTTTATTTTGCTACGAAAATTGCGGGATTTGGCGGCAGCTGGTGCGCATGGTGACCAATTAGATATGCTGCGAATGGATGCGCGAATGGCGCGATTCTTTTCGCCCGTCATGGATGCATCGTACGCGACGGGCGAGCCTTTGCCTGTGACGCATGTCACGGGGGCATGTGACCCATATGACGCGAAAGACGTGGAGGCTTATCGCAACAAAAAGGAGGGGTTTGGGCTGGGTTCGATTGAGCTATGCAGCAGCGACCCGTGCGGCTCTCGGGTTGATCGTGCGGCCGATTTCCGTAAGCTTCGCGTCGGCTGCCTTTTCTTCCGAAAGGGTTTCTTCGAAGAGTCCCACCACTTGCTGGAGCCCAAGGTCGCGGGCGAATTCGGCAAGCGTGCCGTACATGGCGATCTCGTAATGCTCGACGTAATTCCCATTAACCACCAGAGCCGTGTCCCGAAGCGCCGGGTCTTCGATGTTGGACACCGAGTCCTTTGCAGCCTTGGTCATTTCGTCGAGGATGCTGTTGCCCTTCGTCTCCGGCTGGACGCGCAGGGAGGCAAATACGCGTTCGAGGCGGGAAATGTGCGTTTGTGTCTCTTGCAAATGCTGCTGCAGGGCGTTGCGCAACTCCGGCGAACTGGCCGCCTCAATCATCGAGGGCAAGCCCTTCTTGACGAGTTTCTGCTCGCAGTCGTATGCGTAACGCAATTCGAGTTCGAATAGTTCGCGCAGACTTTTCACCTTCATTTTTTTGGCTCCTTCATTCCGCGGGTGCCGTTCAGTCCGGTCGCCCGATTCGGAAGGCCGCTTGTATTGAACCCGCTCGTTCTCCGGACCGCGCCGGAAACTCCCTGAACCTGAATAGGAGAACGCGTCGGCAACCCTGCTTTTTCGAGTTCGCGGCTTCGAGTTCATACATCGCATGAATGCGAGCACGGTTGACATGCGACTCTTGCTGTATTTTTCTTCGGGTCTGTTTTGTAAGAACGACAAACAAGCCATCTGTCACCGCTCGTCGCGAATTCTGGCGCTTGAGCGACGGTCAGCGGTATTGCATTGGTATTGCGGTTGCCGGCGAAACCTTAATAAAGATTGCGGATGTTCTTCCGATTCAGCGATTTAGCTTGATAGATAAAGCTTTACCGCATCGCGATTGACGCGGGCCTGCGCCCAAGTTAGGAACCCCTCATGAATTCATCACGGATGCGGCCGTGCGGACCGCTAGCCGTCGGGGTGTAATAAGCAACATTTTTGGGGAGCGAAAGACGCGCAGAGGTCCGCTCGTACTTCGAGAGGCTGCACCGCTTGACGAGGTGGAGGGCAGTGTGATCAAGCGTGTGGGGTTAATTTTCCTTTTTGCTTCGGCGTTGCTGTTTGCGTGCTCGGCGAATGCGCAAACGGTTTCCAGCTCAATCGTCGGTACGGCAGTCGACCAAACCGGCGCCGTAGTTCCTGGCGCCACTGTAGTGTTGCGCGATCAATTGCAGGGCGCCACGCGCTCGGCTGTAACCGGCGCAAACGGCGTCTTCCGCTTTCCAAATATTCCACCAAGCACATATACGGTGACCATTAACGCCACCGGATTCAAGGTGAGCACAACCACGGGCATCGAAGTGGGCGGCAGCGAAACTCGCGATGTCGGCAAAGTGGCTCTCGAAGTCGGCGCCGTCAGCCAGGAAGTGACCGTCACAGCTGCGGTCACGCCGATTCAGACCTCTTCCAGCGAAAAGAGCGCGGAGCTCACGGGTTCGGAATTGAACGCCTTGCCTTTGAAGGGCCGAGACCTGTTTGGTGCGATGGAACTTGTCCCTGGCGTCGTCGATACGAGAAGCGGCTCCCGCGACGTGACCTCTCCAGGCGCGATCGGTGGCATCACGATCAATGGCAACACATCCGCTAAGAATTTCACCGTCGACGGCATCACCGACATGGACACGGGTTCGAACGGTACGCTCCACTACGAGCCCAATATGGACTCGATTCAGGAAGTCAAGGTGCTGACGTCGAACTATCAGGCCGAATTCGGCCGCAACTCCGGCGGCACGATCACAGTCGTCACCAAGAGCGGCACGCAATCGTTCCACGGCAGCGGCTGGTGGAATCACCGCCACGAACAATTCAACGCGAACGATTACTTCAATAAGCAGAACAATCGACCGAGAGACAAATACCGCTACAACGTGGACGGCTGGAGCTTGGGCGGGCCGGTCTACATTCCCGGGCACTTTAATACGGACAAGAAGCGGCTCTTCTTCTTCGCTTCGCAGGAATACACAGGCCAGTTCACGCCGGCCACGACGCAGAACAGGACAACACCCAGCGCCATTGAGCGGGGCAGCATGTACGTGAATGGCGCGCTGACGCCCACGACCACGGCTGCGGAGTGCGGAGTCGCCGGAAATCCCGCGATCGCAGGCTGCGCGGATTTCTCGCAGCAGGTAGACGGCAAGGGCAAACCGATCTCGATCATCGATCCGTCGACTGGCTCGGCATTCCCGGGCAATATAATTCCGGCCAACCGGCTCGATCGCACGGGGCAGGCGATGCTCAATTTCTTCCCCCTGCCCAATTTCAACCCGACCTCCGGGTCTCTCCTCTACCAGGCGAACTACACCGACCAGGGCAGCGCTCCACACAAGCGCCGCAACGACACGGTTCGCATTGATGTGAATCCCACATCAAAGCTTACGGCCTATTTCCGTTGGATTCGCGATATTGACGACATGACGTCGCTTTTTAACGGCCTGCAGTTCAATACCAGTCCAATTGATCACCCGAACCCGGGGCACGGCTATGCGGGCTCGGCCATCTGGACCATTTCTCCGAGCTTGGTGAACGAAGTGACAGTCGGAAAAGACTGGAACACGTGGTCCTGGTACATCACGGATGCTTCGCTGGCTCAACGGAGCCGTAGCTCCGTACTGAATCCTCCAACGCTGTTCACTGAACCAACGACTCCGAAAGGCGTAAACGGCTACAGCAATGAGCTTCCGACCTTCCAGTTCGGCAGCGATCTGCCGAACATGATGAGCTACACGGGCGGGAACTTCGACTACTTCAACGCCAATAACATTTGGACGTTCGAAGACAACCTCAGCAAGATCTGGGGCGGACACCAGTTCAAGATGGGCGTGTACTACGAGAAGAATACAAAGCTGCAGCCGGCCGGCCACGGTTTTGCCGGGGCTTTCAATTTCGCTCCGGATTCAACGAACCCGTTCAACACCGGCGACGGCTTCGCGAATGCGTTGCTCGGCTATTTCAATTCTTACACCCAGCAAACGGCTCGCACGGTGTTCAATGTCGCGTATCACGATCTCGAATTCTATGTGCAGGACAACTGGAAAGTAACGCGCCGGTTGACGCTGGATCTTGGGGTTCGTTTCTACCACCAGTCTCCTCAGCTGGACACGAACAATACGTTCGCGGAATTTGTGCCCGGCAAATTCAATGCAGCTAACGCACCCCGTATTTTCGCGCCGGTGTGCACGGTCGCGTTCACGCCGCCCGCTACTTGTCCCCAGGCGGACCGCAGGGCGCAGGATCCCAACAATGCGGGCACCTATTACCCATTCTCTTACGTCGGTGACTACGTTCCCAGTACAGGCAATCCGGCGAATGGCATGGTGCAGTTGGGTGCGAACGGAGTCTCTCAGGAACCGTACCATCAGAGTTGGCTCGCTCCGGGTCCACGCATCGGCTTCGCGTACGACGTATTCGGCGACGGCAAGACCGCTCTTCGCGGCGGCTTCGGCGTTTTCTTCAACCAGCTGGACGGAAACCAGGTCTACAACATGTCCGGTGCGCCGCCGGTCGCTTTCACGAAGGCGGACAACCAGGACAGCTTGGCTAACTTGGCCGTTATCGGAGCCGGCGGCAACGGCGGCGTGATCGCACCGCAGAACATCAGCTTCTTCGGCGGCGACGTTCCCTGGATGGTGGTTCGCAATGCCAGCCTGGATGTTCAGCAGAGCATCGGATTCAAGACTGTCCTGGACGTTGGCTGGGTCGGAAACTTCAGCCGCAAGCAGAATCTGCGCCTGAATTTGAACCCGATTCCGCTTGCTGCGGATTTCAACAACATCAGCCCAGTCACGGGAACAGCGCTGACCCAAGCGGGCAGCGTGGCCGAGAGAACCTTGTACAAGGGCATGAACGACATCAGCCAGGAAACGTTCGTTGGTTACTCGAACTACAACGCGCTGCAGGTAGCCGTGAACCGTCGCTTGTCCAACGGCTTCCTAATGGGCGTTTCGTATGCTTACTCAAAGGCGCTGGGCGTCACGTCGTTCGATCCCCTCGTGCCGAACAACGATGCGCGTAACTATGGTCCGCTCGGCACAGATCGGCGCCAGAGTTTGCTCATCAACTATTCCTACGCGTTGCCCAACGTAGGCAAGAAACTCGGAAACGGTTTCGTCAGCGCAATCCTTGACGATTGGACGTTCTCGGGCCTCACCTCGTTCATTTCCGGAGCGCCGATCATGCCGTCTTTTTCCGCAAAAGGCGGTTATGACGTCACAGGCTCCGGAAACGAAGGCCCGCGTCTGAATCTTATCGGCAATCCGAAGGCGAACGTGCCGGCCGGCGACATCTTCAATCCGGGTGCGTTTGCGCCTCCGACAATCGGCAGTGCCGCCGGCTGCGGCGTATCCTGCCTCGGCAACTTGGGCGTGAACTCCTTCTATGGCAAGGGCACCAATAACTGGGACCTGACCATGGAAAAATTCATCCCCGTGAAGAGTGAGCGCCGTGGCTTCAGGATTCAGGTGCAGGCGTTCAACGCTTTCAATCACCCGCAATTCGACTCACAGAATACGACGGGGCAGTTCGATTCCAAGGGAAGCCTGAGCAACAGCCAGTTCGGCAAGGCCACGGGCACAACCGGATATCGAATTATGTCCTTCAACCTCCGCTTCGAGTTCTAAGCGGACTCAACGAAGTTGTTGTAACACCCGGGCCGCCGGCGGTTCTCCTCCACAGACCGCCGGCGGCTTTTTTTTTGCAACGACGCTTCGAGAACTGACCGAAGGCCGAAAGGCAACGATTCTGGTCCTCAACATGAGCCGCTCGGCGATGGCCTGCGCCGCCGGAAAAGCCCAAACTGTGATATTCAAATATGGAACATGATTCCGGATCGGCGCGGAGGAGATCGCCTTGAAATACGTATGCCTTGTTTACGGCGAAGAGAAACAAATGATGGCCATGACCGACGACGAATGCATGGCTTACGACAAAGGCCTTCGAGACGCCGGCCGATGCGTCGCCTCCGAAGCCCTTCAGCCTGTTCACACGGCGAAGACTGTGCGCGTGCGCAACGG
>DATEME010000553.1:0-1697 GCA_035275865.1 Candidatus Acidiferrales bacterium
GGCCGTCCATCGGATGTGTTAGTCTTGTCGAGAAGCGTGTTCTCAATGCGGGATCGGATGGAGGCAATCAGTGCAACGGCGCGAATTCATCACACTTCTTGCCGGCGCTGCCCTTATTGGACCGTCGACGGCTATCGCTCAGACACGGACACCCAAGGTTTACCGCCTCGGTACGCTGGCCGCCGGTGCGCCGATGTTACCCGATAACGCGGATGCCGCTGTGCTCATCGGCGCGCTGACGCAGCGCGGCTACACGCTTAATCAAAACCTGATCTACGAAGCCCGTGGTGCGGACGGCAAATTGAGCCAAATGCCGCAACAAATGCAGGAGCTGAAGCGCGCCAATGTCGACGTCGTGGTGACGGTCAGCTATCCGGCAGCGGTCATCGCCAAATCATCTGGCATTGCCACGGTCATTGCGACCGGCTCGGGTGACCCCGTCACATCCGGCCTCGTCAATAGTCTCGCGCGGCCGGGCGGCAACGTCACTGGTATCTCGGACGTCGCAGCGACGCTTTCCACCAAGCGTCTGTCGTTGCTCAAGGAGCTGTTGGGCCCGCAACTGCGCCGGGTCGCAATGCTGTGGAATAAGGGTGACCGTGGCATGTCGCTGCGCTACGAGGCATCGGCGGTGGCTGCGCGCGAGCTTGGGGTCGTCGTCCAGCCACTGGGCGTGGCCGAGCCGGACGATTTCATCGAGGCTTTTGATACGATGAATCGCGAGCGGCCCGACGCCATCTTGATGGTCTCCGATTCGCTTACGCTGCTCAATCGCAGGCGCGTATTCGAGTACGCTGCCGAGCGACGACTGCCAGCGATTTACGAGACCGAGTCGCTAACGCGTGAAGGCGGCTTGATGTCGTATGGACCGGACCGGCGCGAGATTTTCGAGCGTTCGGCCGCGCTGGTCGATCGCATCTTCAAAGGCGCTAAACCCGCCGACCTGCCGGTCGAGCAGCCGACGCGCTTCGTGTTCGCGCTCAATCTGAACACCGCAAGGGCGATGGGGCTCAACGTACCGAACACGCTGCTCGCACTTGCCGACGAGGTGGTCGAATAACGGTCGATTCTAAATCTTCCTGAGGCCCGAATATAGTCGCCGACCAATATACTTTGGCTGCTTTATGTAGCAGGGGCAGTATCCGCCCGTGAATCGATAGTCCATACTACACCTCAGTCATGTTGCTGGTATCGAAAACGAGCGCGACTTCTCGACGGTTGAGCTGCGGTGTGAGGGCGTTGTTAAGATCGCTATGTTGGATACTTTGGAAGCCAAAATTGCCACCGTCCTGGTAAGCAACTTGAATTTCATCGCGCATCGCCTGCAGTGAAAAGCTCCCGTCAGCGCGCACTATCTGCAGCAGGGCGTTGCTGCGAGCATTGAAGGTATGAATGACGGTCTTCGGCATATCACCTCCGATATACACTATCGTCGTGGGCTCCCAAAGTCGTTGCCTGCACCGAAATCCATGTCGCTTGTTGGCACGAAGCGGCGGCTAGGAAATTTCCGCTCTTGCGCCGCTTGTGGGGGCTAAGCGGACATCGATCAGCGTCGTCGATTTATGAGTACACGCCCTTACCCCGGACGGTTGCGCCTCGCAACGAGTCCGGTTGCACAGACGTTTCCGCCGGGGGGCGGAATGGCCAAACTGCACTTAGGGCTTAGAGGGTTTTAGAGGCTATGAGGCCGTGCCCGC
>DATEME010000554.1:0-3006 GCA_035275865.1 Candidatus Acidiferrales bacterium
TTTCCAGCGCTGGTTCTGGGCCACTTGGGAAGAGGACGCGCCGATGCGCCTGCGCCGCTGGAAAGTCCACAAGCTCGGCTTCAAGGACTTCAGCGGCATCGATTACATCAATAAAAAAGCTTCGCGCCCGGAAAAGATCACGTACGGTCCGTACGTTTTCGATCCGCCGGTGCGCAGCTCGTCGCCGATTAAAACCGTCAACGGCATCGCGCGGCCCTTCGATCACAGCACCGAAATTGGTTATGCGGACCAGGATTTCGTCTTTGAACTTCCCATCGAAGAGCAGGCCGCAGCCGAACAATCGGCCGCGGAACAGCAGCCCGAACATCCCGTAGCGCCCCGGTGAACGTCGCGGCTGCTCGCCCATACTTGCGCATTGCGCGCTGCGCAGCCTCGCGCTCGACGCTCGGTTGTGATCCTGTAGCAGACCCGTTTTTTGGTCGGACGTGGTTCGGTTCGCATTTTAGACACAATTCCCTCATCACCCTCGCTGCGGCCGGCCTCAATATTGTTCTCTGATGAATCCGCGCTTCCCGTTTGAACATCCCGCGATCACGGCAGTGCTCGCGCGTCTCCATGCCTCCGCCGCTGCCGATAAATGGAAAATCATCCCGCGTGTCCCGCGTTATTTTTGGGCAAAGGTCTCAGGTGGTCTGTCCGACGATTCTGTCCGGCACCGCCTCTTTTCTGACCTCTACAGCGCCGTAACGCCCCAACGCGGCGCCGTTCTCTATCTCATTGCCCGTGCAATCCGCGCCCGCCGCATCGTCGAGTTTGGCTCGTCCTTCGGCATCTCCACGCTCTATCTCGCGGCAGCAGTGCGCGACAACTGCCCAGGCGAATCCGCGCCCGCCGCGCAGGTGATTGGCTCGGACATGGAGGAACGCAAAGTAGTAGCGGCTAGAAAAAATATTCAGGATGCGGAATTGGAGGATCTAGTCACCATTTTGCAAGGAGACGCGCTGCAAACGCTGCAACCCGTCGAAGGCCCGATCGATCTCGCCTTCCTCGATGGCCGCAAGGATTTGTATCTACCCGTATTGAAAGTGCTCGAACCCAAGCTGCGCCCCGGCGCCGTCATCCTTTCGGACAACATCGATTCCTTCCACAAAGAAGTCGCGCCATTTCTCCAATACGTCCAATCGGGGAAACACGGCTACACCTCCGCCACCCTTGGCCTTTCAGACGGCATGGAATTTTCGATCTATCAGCGGAACATTCAGGAAAGCTCGCGAAATATCTAAGAAACCCCGTGCTACTCGGAAACTCTGGGCAATATTCAGAAAAATTCGTCCTGAGCGAAGCGAAGATCCCTCTTTGATTTAATGGCTGCGCGAGATTAAAAACGCGTCATCCTGAGGGACGCAAAGCGGCCCGAAGGATCTCTCTTTGGTTTTCTTCTGTCACGGTGGAAAATTTAAGCGGTCATCCTGATACTGAAGCGAAGAGCTTTGCTTTCTCCTTTACTTCCTCTACCTCCTGTACCTCCTCTATCTCCTAATCACCGTCCCGCAGCGCCGCGGCTCCGCGAAGCTCGCGTAGGCGCCACACCGTGGGCAACAATCTCCCTCACGGTGTAAACCGGCTTGTCCTGGCTCTCGTAATACGTCCGCGCCAGCAGCTCGCCGATCAGCCCGATCGAAATAAACTGAATGCCTGCCATCACCAGCGCCATGCCGAGCAGAATCAACGGTCCATGATTCGCGAGCAGGCCTTCATGCAAAAATGCCTTCCGCGCAAAAATCCACCCGCCGATCGCGCCGCCGCCCATGAGTGACGTCAGCCCCATCAGCCCAAAAAACTGCAGCGGCTTGGTCGAATAGTCCAACAGGAACTTGACGCTCATCAAATCGAGCACCACGCGCACCGTGCGTGAAATTCCGTAATTCGATTTTCCGCTCTTTCGCGGAATATTCGTGATCGGCACTTCCGCCACGGAAGCGCCAGCCCAGCTCGCCAGCGCCGGAATAAACCGGTGCAGCTCGCCATACAGATGAATCTCAGACAAAATCTCCCGCCGGTACGCCTTAAACGTCGTCCCAAAATCGTGCAGGTCGACGCGCGAAAGCTTCGCCATCATCCAATTCGCGATGCGGCTCGGCAGTTGCCGCGCCAGCCAATGATCCGTGCGCGAAACGCGCCATCCGCTGACGATGTCGTATCCCTCTTTAATCTTCTCGATGAAAAGCGGTATCTCGGCGGGATCGTGCTGCAGGTCGCCATCCATGGAAATGATGATCTCGCCCTGCGAATGATCGAAGCCGGCCTTTAGCGCGGCGGTCTGTCCGAAATTGCGCCGCAGCTTCACCACGGTCACGCGCCGGTCCGCGCTCGCAATTTCAGAGAGCAACCGGAACGTCCCGTCTTTGCTCGCATCGTCGACGAACACCATTTCGTAGGGCTCGCCGATCATGTCCATCACTTCCGTGATCTTCACGTAAAGTTGCGCGACGCTCTCCTGCTCGTTAAACAGGGGAACAACGATGGAATAGGCCGGGCTGTGCTCAGGTTTCATCTACGGAATAGCCGCCAGTATATCAGGGAATTTGCGAAATCCAGCTTGATCTACCTCAAATCCGATGCCAAGCCCCGCCCGAAGGATGCTGCGTTACAGCCAATACCAATTTGGCTACTCCTGCGCCGCCGCGGCTCCGGACCGGCCGCCAAAGCTGTTATTCTCCGGGTATGTACGCTGTTTTCTACGTGTTGGTGCTGTTGCAGGTGGCCGCCGGCCTCTATTCCCTTTGGGATGGCTTCGAGTGGTACCGCATGGTGCAACGGCGTCTCAACTCGCACGCCGGATTTTATGCGCCCGTCACGGCGCTCATCTGCCCCTGCAAAGGCAGCGAGCTCGGCCTCGAGGATAACCTCGCCGCGCTCACCAAATTCGATTATCCCAATTACGAAATCTATTTCGTGCTCGCCACGAGCCTCGATCCCGCGTTGAAAGTAATCGAACGCGTGAAAGCCGCGAGCGCTCGCCCCGTGCACATCGTCATCGCCGGT
>DATEME010000555.1:0-9036 GCA_035275865.1 Candidatus Acidiferrales bacterium
GCCGGCATAAAGGAAGAGCCCAAAAAGAAGCTCGAAAAAGAAAAGAAATCGAAGATCAAGGATGGCGAGGGTGCAAAAGGGAAGCAGGGCGCCAAAGAATCTGCGGCAAAGCCCAAGTCTCCGGGTGAATCTGCCCCCAGGCCCGCTCCCGTCGCCGAAGCGGCGAAGCCCCACAAGGCGGCCGCCCATTCGGCGCCGCCAAAGCCGAAGCCGGGCAAGCAGAAGAAAGCGGGCGGGCGCTAGCTGATGCTGGGCGTGAAATACGCCGAAATATTCGTGTGCGAAGCGCTCGCGGTCGAATTACGTTGACATAGCTTGAAGCGCTTGCTAATTTTTTTGCGCGATTTTTCCTTTTGAAAGCGGAGGCACCGGTACCCGGCTCAAAATATGGCGTTCGTCGCGAAGAAAATTTTCCTCACCAAAGGGGTTGGAAAGCACCGCGAGCGCCTCTCGAGTTTTGAGCTGGCGCTGCGAAGCGCGGGAATCGCCGCGTGCAACATCGTCCGCGTTTCTTCGATTTTTCCGCCGCACTGCAAGCTGATCTCGCGTAGCGAGGGCCTGAAGCATTTGAAGCCCGGCCAGGTGGCATTCACCGTCATCAGCGAGAATCAGACGCGCGAACCCCACCGGCTGATCGCGGCGGGCGTCGGCTTGGCTCTTCCCGGCGACAAATCCATGTACGGCTACCTCTCCGAGCATCACTCCTTCGGCGAGACCGAAGAGGTCGCCGGCGAATACACCGAAGAGCTTGCCGCCGAAATGCTTGCGACGACTCTCAACGTCGAGTTCGATCCGGACCTCTCATGGGACGAGAAGAAGGAGGTCTACCGCATCTCGAATAAGATCGTTCGCACGATGAACATCACTCAGTCCGCTGTCGGCGATAAGCGTGGCCTCTGGACCACGGTACTAGCGGCTGCCATCCTTCTCGGCGATGACGATTGATCCATCTAAATGAACGTGACGTGATCCTCCGCAAAGCAAAGGGTGCCGTTCTCGTTTATCTTTGCGATTCTCCAACGCCGCAGGTAATGTATTCCGGCCCGAAAAATCCGTGGTAAACGATCGATGACCCGATACACGCCCATGCCGCCCGACAATTTTGGTGGCCTGCCGGAAGAGCATTCGCGCTACGAAACCTTCCGTGCCGCGATTTTTCCTATCCCGCTCGAGCGCACCACGTCACGCGTCCAATTTCCTGGCCGCGAAATTAGTGTATAAGTGTCTTGGCTATATCTTTTGCCAGGCATAAACGCGAGAAACCAAGGAGATGCCGGTGACAAGCCTCGCAACGATTGCGATACAGCAGCAGACGCGTATCGTAGTCTTCGCGCTCAACGGCTGGTTCGCGTGGATCGTCGTGGGTTTGCTGGCCGGCTGGCTCGCGGGCAAGATCACGCGCGGCCACGGCTTCGGCTGCGTCGTCAACATTTTGCTCGGCCTGATCGGCGCCGTTATCGGCGGTTGGATTTTCAGCCGGCTCAATATATCTTCTCTCGGGTTTTTTGGTAGCCTTGCTGCGGCTACGGTCGGCGCCATCTTGCTCGTGGCGATAGGACGGCTTTTCGCTGGCGGCTCGGATTGATCTCCAGCAGAAGACGAATCACTGCAATTCGCTCGGGAGGGAAGAATGAAGACGGTGCTCCTTGTACTTAGCTTGCTCGTGTTCGGCATGGCTTGGTCATCGGTGAACGCGCAACAGAACAACGCGCCTACCAACAGCGCTCCGCCCGCCGCTGCTCCCGCCGGACGCGGTCGTGGACGCGGTCCGGGCCCCGTGAAATCGCCCGAAGTCAGCTCCGATCTGCGCGCGACCTTCCGCTTGTACGCGCCTGACGCCCAGGAAGTCGCCGTCACCGGCGTCGGCGGCCGCGGCGGTCTCGCCCTCACAAAGGATGACAAAGGCGTCTGGTCGGGCACGACCGACGTCCTGAAGCCCGATATCTACACCTATATGTTCAACGTCGATGGCGCCTCGGTCCCCGATCCATCGAACCTCGACCGCAAGACGGGAGTCACCGGCTCATTCCAGAGCGCGGTTATCGTCGGCGGCCCGGACGAGAGTTGGGTAACCAAGGAAGTCCCCCATGGCTCGGTCGTCCACCAATTCTTTCACTCCAACGTGATCGGCGACGATCGCGACTTTTACGTCTACACGCCGCCCAAGTTCGACCCCAGCGGAAAAACGAAGTATCCGGTTCTTTACTTGCTGCATGGCTTGGGCGACGACGCCGACGCGTGGACAACAGTTGGCCGCGCAAATACGATCCTCGACAACCTGATTGCGGACGGCAAGGCTAAGCCGATGATCATGGTCAACACACTCGGCTACGGCATCGCAAATCCGGGCGAACACTTCAGCGAGATCGTGCCCAATCCAAACGACAACCTTGGAAAATTCAGCCAGTCGCTTCTTACGGAAGTCATTCCCATGGTCGAAAAGGATTACCCGACCATTAAAAGCCGCGACGGCCGCGCGCTCGCCGGCCTTTCCATGGGCGGCGCGGAAACGTTCTACATCGGCCTCAACCACGTCGACGAGTTTGCCTATGTTGCCGGAATGAGCAGCGCCTTCGTAATGTATCCCGGCGCAAGCACGGGCGCGCCGGGCGGAGGGCGCGGACAGGCGCCTCCGAAAATTGATCCGGCGATCTTTGGTCAGGTATTTCCAGAATTCGGCGCCAAGGAAGCCGCAAGGTTGAAGCTGCTTTACGTCGCGTGCGGCACGGATGACTCACTGCTCGGTGTCAACCGGACCTTCCAGGATTGGCTCAAGCAGAAAGGAATTTCGTACAAGGACGTCGAAACGCCCGGCGCTCACACCTGGTCCGTCTGGCGCGGAGACTTGACGCAAGTCGCGCCGATGTTGTTTCAGAAATAGCTAAAAAGGGAAGAGTCGTCCGACGGAAATCGCAGAACCGGCGGTTTACGGCCTCGCAGCCGCTACGCCGGCGACCGCCGTCTTCGCTTTGCGCAGGGATTCCGGCGTGATGAGCCGGTGCTGAATGTAGTTGTAGGGCGCCACGGTCTCGCCTCGCAAAATCAGCAGCCCCAAATGGATCAAGCGAGGGCCATAATGTGAGGCCTCGTGCGAGACGGAGCCCACCAGCGGCGTCCCGCGCCTCCGCATTTCTTCAATCGCCTCGGGAATGCAGTCCTGCCCCACAATGGCGACTTGCTTCTCGCGCTTGGCTTCGCGCACGGCTTCCACGGCGCCCAGCGCGCTCGTATCCGTCGCCGCCGCGATCAGAATGCCCTGATCCTTTTTGTGATTGCGCAGAAACTCCGCCGTCAGCTCATAGCTGCGCTTGCGCAAACCCTGTCCATCGACCAGCACAAACGACTCATCCCTCAGTTCGGGCAATGGCAGCCGGATTCCCGCAAACGCTCCCTTAATCCTGCTCTGCACGAGCGGCCCAGCCTCTTCGATATCAATCCCGAGCACCCAACTAACCTTGCCGTCCCACTCTTCCTTGGCGTACTGCGCGAGGCAAGCCCCAGCCTCGAAACCGACGCGATAATTGTTCACGCCAAAATACGTCGCGTGCGGATGCGGGATGTCCACGGCGACTATAGGAATGCCCGCGCCGCTGATTTTGTCCGCGATCACCGGCGCGATCTGCTGGTCGATCTGGAACTCGATCACCAGGTCCACGCGTTCGCGAACGAACTCCTCCGCATTCATCAGTGCTGTGTTCCCGTCATACTTGTTGTCCAGGATCATCAGGTCCACGCCCGCCGAAGACGCCGCGGCTTTCAGGCTCTCGGTGACGGCGACAGAAAACGGCATGTCTGCCGATTGGCTGCCGAACCCAAATCGCATCTTGCGCGGCCTCGATACGAGCCGGTAAGCGCCGCTGCCGGTCTGCGCCACGTAGCCTCGGTGTGCAAACGTTTTCAATATGCGGTAAACGGTGCTCTTCGAGATGCCGGTCTGTTTGTAAATCTCGTCGAGGGTGTGGGCTTGGCCTTCGCTTTGTAACAGCTCCAAGACGTCCAGGGCCTTCGATAGAACTGGGATGACGTAAAGATTATTCGAAGATGAATTCCGCAATCGTTTTCGCCTCTAAAGAGAAGTGCATCAAGAATATAATTGGCCCAGTTCGGCGTCCAGTCTTAAATTTCCTTATTGAAATTCCGTCAAAAGGACTAGAACCGCGGCGTCTTATACCGCAAAATAGCCTTTTCGAACCGACATGCTTATCTCACTGTTTGTCGCCTGCTACAACGACGCTTTATTCCCCGAGACCGGCAAAGCCGTCGTCGCCGTCCTCGAACGCCTCGGCCATACCGTCGAATTTCGTTCCGCGCAGACCTGCTGCGGCCAGATGCATTACAATTCCGGCTATCACGTCGAGGCTCGCAAGCTGATGCGCCATTTCCTCGAAACATTTCGCGGCGCCGAGATCATCTGCGTGCCGTCTTCATCCTGCGTTGCCATGATCCGCGATCATTTTCCCAAAATGGCCGCTGCGACGGACGATGTGGCCGTCATCCGCGAAGTCGAAGACCTTCTGCCGCGCGTCTTCGAATTTTCCGAGCTTCTTATAGACAAACTAGGTGCCACCGATGTCGGTGCATTTTTTCCTCACACCGTGACGCTTCACACGCCGTGCCACTCGTTGCGCTCTCTCAACATAGGCGATCGCCCGCAACGACTTTTGCAAGCGGTCCGCGGTATTTCGCTTGCGGATCTCGCCAACTTCGACCAATGCTGCGGCTTCGGCGGCACCTTTGCAGTGAAGAACGCCGATGTTTCCGCTGCGATGCTCTCGGACAAAGTTCGCTGCATCCTCGACACAGGCTCGGAAATCTGCGCCGCTACGGACAACTCATGTTTGCTGCACATCGGAGGCGCGCTAAGCCGCCAGCAGACCGGCGTTCGCTGCATGCACTTGGCCGAAATTCTCGCCTCAACGGAATCCGACGCGCAATCCGGCATTGGAGGCAAATCGTGACCGTCCGCGTGGGCGACGCCGCACAGGCGCCCGATTTCGAGGCCGCGGCCAAAAAACTTCTCCGGGATACGCAGCTCCGCCGCAATCTTCGCCATGCCACGGACGTTGCCCGCAAAAAACGCGCCCTTGTCGTTGGAGAAACGCCGGACTGGCAGCTCCTTCGCGAAGCGGCGCGCCGAATTAAAGAACATACGATGCGGCACCTCGATATTTATCTTCAGCAGTTCGAGGAATCCTGCACGCGCGCCGGCGGCAAAGTCCATTGGGCGCGAGACGCCGACGAAGCCAGCCGCATCGTCGTCGACATCGTTCGCTCGCACAACGAAAAGGAAGTCATCAAGGTTAAGACGATGACCTCCGACGAGATTCGCCTCAACAAAGCGCTCGAGGCGGCCGGCATAGCCCCTTACGAAACCGACCTCGCCGAACTGATCATTCAACTTGGCGGCGACGCGCCTTCGCACATCGTAGCGCCCGCTCTCCATCGCAACCGCATGGAAGTCCGCGAGATTTTCCTGAAGAAAATGGGACTTACTCAGCTCGGCGATACTCCCGAAGCGCTCACCGAAGCAGCTCGGCTTTATCTGCGCGAACGCTTCCTGCGCGTCAAAATCGGCATCAGCGGCGCGAATTTTGCCATCGCCGATACCGGTTCGGTCTGTGTGGTCGAATCCGAAGGCAACGGCCGCATGTGCGTCTCGTTGCCGCGCGTGCTGATCAGCCTGATAGGAATCGAGAAAGTGATTCCGCGCTTTAGAGATCTCGACGTCTTTTTTCAGGTGCTGCCGCGCTCAGCCACCGGCGAACGCATGAATCCCTACAATTCCATCTGGACGGGCGTTCACGAAGGCGACGGGCCGCAGGAATTTCACGCGGTCCTCATCGACAACGGTCGCACCGGCGTCCTCGCCGATCCCGAATCGCGCGAGACCCTTCATTGCATTCGCTGCGGCGCGTGCCTGAATATCTGCCCGGTGTATCGGCAGACGGGCGGTCACGCTTACGGTTCCACGTACAGCGGGCCGATCGGTGCGATCGTCACCCCGCAGTTGCAGTCGATGCGGCACTCGCAATCGCTGCCGTACGCATCGTCGCTGTGCGGCGCGTGCTACGAAGTCTGCCCGGTGAAAATCAATATTCCCGAAATTCTCATTCACCTGCGCAGCAAGATCGTTGCCAATGGCGAATCGCCCTTCAGCGAACGACTCGGCATGAAAGCCGCTGGAGTCGCGCTTTCCGGCGGCGGCCGCCTCGCATCTGCCGAGCGTTTCGCACGTTTCATTCAGCGCTTCTACGAACGCGACGGCCGCCTGCAAAATCTGCCCGGCATCCTCAAGGGCTGGACCGAATATCGGGACATGCCCGCGCTGCCGAGAGAATCCTTCCGCGAGTGGTGGGCCAACCGCGAGAAAAAAGCCCGCGAAAAGCAGAAGGGAAGTGGCTCATGAACGTAACTCTAGGACAATCCGTGTTTTTGAGCGCAACCCGCAAAAATTCCGCCATCCTGAGCGAAGCGCCGAAGGTCCGCCGTGGCGGAAAGGACCCCTCTTGCGTTTCGGCTGCATTTGCCTCTCTCCGCATGCTTTTCTCAGTGCCCTGTGAGCTTCTGCGGTGGATTCTACTTTTCGGTTTTAGCGCGTGCTTCTCCGTGTCTCCGTGTCTCTGTGGCACTCTTGCTTTCGGAGCCTCCCAATGCCCATGAGCGCCCGCGACGAAATCATCGCCCGCATCCAGCGAAGCTTTGCGCCCGCCGCGCGTTCCTCGGCCGAGGACCACGCCGCAATTCCGCGCGACTACGTCCAAACCGGCACGCTCGACCCCGAAGCTCGGCTCGACCTTTTCGAAGACCGCCTGCGCGACTACGACACCGAAGTCTACCGCTGTGCTCCGGCGCAACTGCCCGAAACCATCGCCATCGCGATGAACGCCGCCGGGGTTTCCAGTCTCGTCATCGCCGACGACATCGGCCCCAATTGGCTGCCGAAATCCGACGGTCGGGGGAACAGCCCGGCCACCGGAGGCTTAGGGGGTCGGAGCTTCAGCTCCGACATAACCGGCGATGCCCCGAAAAGGGCTTTAGCCCCTGAGGCAAAGTCCGGCACCTTTTCTTTCATTCGCGACGAAAATCTCTCTTATGCCGATCTCGACCGCGCCGAAGGCGTTCTCACCACCTGCGCCGTCGCCATCGCACTCACCGGAACAATCATCCTCCGCCACGGACGCTCCGGCCGGCGGGCCATGACGCTGATTCCCGATTATCACCTCTGTATCGTGCGCGCCTCTCAAGTGGTCGAGACGGTTCCCGAAGCGATCCGCGAACTCGAATCGCCCACCCGCTCGCCAATTACGACAATCTCGGGCCCATCCGCCACCTCCGATATCGAAATGACCCGCATCAAAGGTGTCCACGGCCCTCGTCGCCTCGCTGTGATTCTCATCATTGCGTAGCGCTTAAGAAATCCTTTTCCGTCGATTAGAAACTGAGATTTTGCTGAGAGTGCTGGGCTCATTTCAATTCGCGTCGGCGTAGGCCGCGCGCTCGGCCGTTCGCCCAACGTGCACGGCTTCCACGACGAATCGCTTCGGCGCCGGCCCGATATACCAAAACGGATAACACGTCACGAGTGTCAGGTCCGACCCGCTGGACGCACGGACGACTCCGACGTCGTTCGGCGTAGTGACGAAAGTACGCGCCACTCGGTATTTGTATTTGCCGCGCCCTGTGTCGAGAAGGATCAGGTCGTTCACGCGAATACGCGAAAGAGGCCGAAAGAACGTATCGCGGTGAGCCGCGAGCGCTACGGTGCCAGGCATTCCAGGCGCCGCCGTGCCGGGGATGTGGCCTACCGCGCGACGTAATGTCGCTCCATCCACGCCCTCGGCAATCATGTCCTTCATGCCGAGCCGCGGAATTGAGATTTCTCCGAACAATTCGCCGCGATGCAGCGGCCCTGTGGTGGCGTTCGTCAGTGCGAGGTCAGCGAACTTGTTGGCTTCGCTCGCCTGAAAACTGACTCGGTCCCAATAGACGAACGCAAACCAGAGCACAGCGGCTGCGCCCGCCAGCCGGCAAACATATTCCAGGGTTCGCAAGAATGAGCGCCTGCGCTGCCATCTTCGTAATGCGGTTCGCACGTGATCTCGTCGGTCCATACGGCTCCCAGCCCGCGCTGGCGCCCGCCTGAGCCACGAAGCGCCAGCGTGCGTCGCAAATGTTAAGCGCGTTGCAACCGCCGCAAGATTGCCGCAACGCCGATGAGAGCCAGCCCCATCATTCCGATGAGCGGTTCCCAGCTTGCAGTTTGCGGCAGGCTTTGTGCTTGAGTTCGGGCCTGCGGCTGCGGATTATTCTGCGCTACCTCGGGCGCGGGACTCGCTGGGGCCGGATTAGCTTGAGCCGAGTAAGCCTGACTATTCTGCTCCTGAGGCTGTGCCACGGCGTTCTGAGGCGCCGATTCGGAAGGAGTCGTGTTTTCCGCTGTGGCCGGCGCTTGTCCCTCTTCTTGCGATTGAGCGGTCTGTGGATACGCTTCTTCCGATCCCGTGGAAGGCACCGCCTCGTTGTT
This sequence comes from Candidatus Acidiferrales bacterium, assembly GCA_035275865.1. Classification (GTDB taxonomy): domain Bacteria; phylum Acidobacteriota; class Terriglobia; order Acidiferrales; family UBA7541; genus Palsa-295. The sequence goes on from DATEME010000555.1 coordinate 8,525, forward strand.
CAGCCGGGCCAGCTGCAAGGCTTCCGATCTCGGATAGACGAACTGCTGCCCGAAATTATCGCCGGGATAAAACCACGCCTCCAGTGCCGCCGGTTGACCGCTCGCATGTTCGTTGTACGTCAGCACTGTCTTGCCCGAAAGTGTCAGCCGCTCGTTTGGAATGGCAAGGATCGTGGTAATCAGCTTTGTGTGATCTTCGTTAAAAATTTGCACTATATGGCGGTCGGAATTGCTATCTGCCAATTTAAAGGTGTATGTGCCTGGTTGCAGCACGGTCCCGGGCACTTCCGTCGGTGCGTTAAAAGTGACTTTGGTCGTCTTGTCCCACTGGTCCGACTGAAGAACACTCGAGTAAGCCAGCACAACGGTCAAGCCGAGAAAAACGGTTAGAATCCGGCAGAATCTCATCGAGGAGACCTCCTCACACTTGGTTTCGGTTGCGGGCAGGGCAGAAAGGGAGCTTTCTCTGTGAATTACGCTCCCATTGAAGAACACCAAAGGTCGCATCGCGC
>DATEME010000556.1:0-1793 GCA_035275865.1 Candidatus Acidiferrales bacterium
TACGTGAACGGCTTCGCGCCAGCGGACCTGAAATTTTTCCCGGGCGATTGGCAGGCTCAGCTCCCCGGCTACTACGGCGATTGCAAACGCGTCGACGATTGCGTCGGCACTCTGCTCCAGACGCTGAAGGAACAAAATCTCCTCGACAACACCGTCGTCGCCTTCATCAGCGATCACGGCTGCCATTTCCGCACGCGCAACGCGGAATATAAACGCAGTCCTCACGAGAGCTCGATCCACATCCCGCTGCTCGTTCAAGGACCCGGCTTCGATCATTCGCGAATGATTCCAGAACTCGTCAGCATGATCGACGTCTGCCCGACTTTGCTGGACGGTATGGGAGTGAAGGTGCCGAGCACGGTTTCAGGACACAGCGCCATGCCGCTTGTGAATCTAAGCCAAGGCCGGGACTCGTGGCGCGAGGAAGTATTGATTCAAATCAGTGAGTCGATGGTCGGCCGTGCGCTGCGGACTCCCCAATTTACGTATTGCGTCGCAGACCGCACTGCAAACGTCGCCACCGATCCCGGCAGCGCGCATTACGACGACTACCAGATGTACGATCTCGCCGCGGATCCACACCAGCTCGTAAATCTCGCCGGCCGTTCGGACAACCGAAATCTCATCCACGCAGAGGGCGACCGTCCTCTGCTCGAAATTGCCGCCGACTTGCGCCAACGCCTCATTGCGCGCATGGTAGAGGCTGGCGAAGCCGCTCCGCAAATTACGCCCTCGCGCCTCTACCCGTAAAAGTTTTCGCGCGCGCTTCGCCTCACGCGCATCGGACGGTCGCGCGCTTTTCGCAATCGGGATGGAGATCGAATGGACTCAGTAGCCCCAAGCGCAACGCAAAAGCCGCTCGGCTTCCACATCATGACGAAGCCAATCGGCCCGATCTGCAATCTCGACTGCAAATATTGCTTCTACCTCGAAAAAGAAAACCTCTACCCGAAGCTCCAGGGGCATTCCGGCCTATCAGATTGGAAGATGCCTGACGACGTCCTCGAATCCTACGTCCGTCAATACATCGAAGCGCAGCAAACGGAGACGATCAACTTCGCCTGGCAGGGCGGCGAGCCCACATTGCTCGGCGTCGATTTCTTTCGCCGCGTCGTCGCGCTCCAGCGGAAATACGCTGCCGGCAAGCAAATCGAAAATGCCTTCCAAACGAACGGTGTGCTTCTCGATGACGAATGGGGCGAATTTCTCGGGCAGAACCGCTTCCTCGTCGGCCTGTCCATCGATGGCCCTCGCGACCTCCACGATTGCTATCGCGTAGACAAAGGCAACCAGCCTACCTTTAGTCGCGTCGTGGCCGGCCTCAACATGCTGAAAAAGCATGGCGTCGAATTCAACACGCTCACCGTCGTCAACCGTCACAACGCGCGGCACCCGCTCGATGTCTATCGCTTTCTGAAAGAGATCGGCAGCGGCTACATGCAATTCATTCCGATTGTCGAACGAGTGGCCCGCGAAGCAAATGACGCCGGTCTCGTGCTGATCAAGCCGTCCGATTCCAGCGATGCGCGCGTCTCCGAATGGTCCGTCGATCCTGTCGATTTCGGCAAATTCCTCTGCGCAATTTTTGACGAATGGGTGCGCAATGACGTCGCCCGCTATTACGTCCAGATCTTCGACGTTGCTCTCGAAACATGGCTCGGCATTCCCGCCAGTCTCTGCGTTTTCCGCGAAACGTGCGGCTCGGCGATGGCCATGGAGCACAACGGCGACCTCTACTCCTGCGATCACTTCGTCTACCCCGAAAACAAGCTCGGCAACATCATGGAAAATCC
>DATEME010000557.1:0-6622 GCA_035275865.1 Candidatus Acidiferrales bacterium
AATCTGTACAAGCGGGCGGCAACACCGAAGGAGCGGCTGCGAGGCGAGGAGCCCATCACGCAGTTTGGGCGCATGTGCGCGAAGCTGGGGATCGAGTTGATCGCGGCGAATTCCCTAAACGCTCCGCCCTTCGGGCTACGCAGGGCTGCGCTCCGGCCCTGGCCAACGACAAACACAAAATTCAAATGCAAAACCAAAAACCACAAAAGGGACACTTCTAACGAGCTAAGTAAGGGGACATTTCTAACGAGGTTTGACAGAACGATGCGGCCGCATTGACACGCAAAGACCGTAGGCAGTATCGTCGAGATCAGCGAAGCTGCGCAATTCGCCCGTCCGACTTCCACCGGCGAGGCAACTCCATGAACATTCGCCCCGCTTTTTTTTGTGCATTGCTATTTGTTCTTGCAGCGTCCCAATCGTATGGGCAGACAGTAGCGCTAGGCAACGTCGGCGTGTCCGTCGTGGTCCGCGTGAATTCTTGGGACGGAGGGCCGCTGCAGACGAGCGCCGATGTTTCTCTCAATCCCGAAGGCGGAATGGGCCTCGATGAGATGACCGGAACGACCTCGGAGGCGCAGTTCGATCGCGTGGCCGCCGGGCGATATGACGTTGTGGTGCAGGCTCCGGGCTATAAGACTGAACACACTGTCCTGGCGGTAGACAATAGTCGCCCGGCGTTCTATGTGGCAGTCACGCTGCAGCGGGAATCGTCAGAGCCCGAGAAAACAAACTCGACAGACACTTTGCTCGCGCCGAAAGCCCGAAAAGAGATGGAGAAGGGCATCAGCGCGATCAAAGCCGGAAACTACCGCGACGCGCAAACGCATCTGGAAGCAGCGCGCAAGCTCGCGCCCGGCGATGCGGACATCAATTATCTGCTCGGATTCACGATGCTGGAGCTGAAGAAATACGATGACGCGCTCAAGTACTTGATTACGGCGGTTTCCCTTAATCCCAAGAATGTCCCGGCGCTCGTTACGTTGGGGCGGCTCCGCCTGCAAACAGGAAATCCCGCAGCCGCTCAAGACCCCTTAGAACGGGCAATTTCAATCGATGCTGCTGAATGGAGAGCGCATTGGCTGCTCGCAGAGGCATACGAAAGGCAGGCGAGCTACGAAAAGGCCGTCCGGGAGGCTAATCTGGCGATCGAATCCGGAAAAGGATCCGGCAACGGAGCGAGGCTGGTCTTGGGCGAGGCGCTGGCCGGCCTCGGACGAAACGAAGATGCGATTCAGGCGTTCCGCGATTTTCTTGGAGGATCACCGGACAATGCTTCGCGTGATTTCGCTCAGCGCGAAATTGTAGAGCTTGCGGCAAAAATTGCGGCCGCTGAGGCACAGCCGACAACCGCTGCCCCTGCAGCCGAGATCATCAATACGTCGGCGCGTGAGCCGACGGCAAACGCGGAAACGGTTCCACGACGCATGGACATACCAGCACACAGCACCGAACCCACGGCGACGCTGCCTAATTGGGGACCTCCGACTGTTGCACAAGCGGCGCCCGCGGTGTCTGTCGGCGTAGCGTGCCCGGCTTCCCGGGTGCTGGACGGTGTGGCGGCCCACATGGTCGAGCTCGTTACAGACCTCAACAGCATCGACGCCGCCGAAGAGCTCGTACACGAAGAACTCGACCAAATCGGCAAACCGCTCGCGACGCAAAAGCGCCATTTCGATTACCTTGTAACAATCGGAGAAGTTCGGCCGGGAATTCTCGAGGTAAACGAATTAAGAAATGGCAGCGATGACCCGAAATTGTTTCCAGGCGGGCTCGCGAGCCTTGGAGTGCCGGCGCTCGCACTGGCGTTTCATCCTTCTATTCGCGACGACTACACGATGACCTGCGAAGGGCTGGGGACTCTTCGCGGGCAACCGGCTTGGATCGTTCATTTTGTGCAGCGGGGCAACCGGCCGGGGCGCCTGCGGTCCTATAGGATCAAGGGAGTCGATCATCTGCTCAGCATGGAAGGACGCGCATGGATCAGCACGGACACGTTTCAGATTATGCGTATCGAAACGGACCTCCTGCGTCCGATGCCCGAGATTCAGTTGGATCGCGATTACATGGAGGTCGAGTACGAACCCGTCCTTTTTCGAGAGAAGAACATATCGCTGTGGCTGCCGTCTTCCGCTCAAATGTATTTCGAATTTCGAAAGCAGCGCTATCACCGTTCGGAAACTTTGTCGCATTTCAGGCTGTTCTCCGTGGGAGCCAGCCAGAAGATCAGCCAGGCCGATGGCACAAGCGAGAGCGATCCGCCGCAGTGAACGAAAGCGCGGAGTGCGTGGTAAAATCGATGTGCGTTTGTAAGTCCTGAAGATTTCATTGTGAATTGCCGGGGCTGCAGGATCGCGCTTGCAGCCCATTTTTGTTTTTTGGGTGCGTGCGTTTGAGCTGCTGCACAGTACCCGGAGAGAAGCGCCCGCGCAATTTTGAGGACGATGCGAACTGCGATGGAACCGGCAGGCGCCGGAAATTCGAGAAACTGGACAAGAGAGCAAGGGAAAAGCTCAAATGACTGCATTACGAAATATCGCGATTATCGCGCACGTGGACCATGGCAAGACGACACTCGTGGACGCGATGCTGAAGCAAAGCGGCATTTTTCGCGCGAATCAGGAAGTGGTGACGCGCGTGATGGATTCGAACGAGCTGGAACGCGAACGTGGCATCACGATCCTGGCGAAGAACACCGCCCTCACGTATCACGATACGAAGATCAACATCGTGGATACTCCGGGCCATAGCGATTTCGGCGGCGAGGTAGAGCGCGCGCTGCGCATGGTCGATGGCGTCGTGGTGCTCGTCGATGCGAGCGAAGGGCCGCTGCCGCAGACGCGCTATGTGCTGCAAAAGGCGCTCGCGGCGAAACTTCCGCCGGTCGTCGTGCTGAATAAAATCGACCGGACGGACGCGCGGCCTGCCGCTGTGCTCGACGAAATCTACGATCTCTTCATCGATCTGGACGCGACGGAAGATCAGCTCGATTTTCCGGTCGTTTACACAAACGCAAAAACAGGCGTGGCGCACCGCTCACCCGGAGATGATTCGACGAATCTCGAGCCGCTGTTTGAGGCCATTGTTGCGACAATTCCTCCGCCGGCGGGCGATCCTGCCGCGACTCTGCAAATTCAGGTGACGAATCTCGATTACAGCGATTTTCTGGGCCGCATTGCGATTGCGCGGGTGTTTCAGGGCACTCTGCGGCGCGGAACGGAGGTGGGAATCGCGAAGCGCGATGGAACGATTCAGCCCACGAAGATCACGAAGCTTTTTACGTTTCGCGGCCTCGAACGCGATGAGGCCGAGGAAGTGGCAGCGGGCGAAATCGTGGCAATCGCGGGTGTGGAGGGAATCCAAATCGGCGAGAGCATCACCGATCTCGCGAATCCCGCGCCGCTCGAGGCGCTAACGATCGATGAGCCGACGCTCGCGATGGTCTTTACGATCAATACGTCGCCGTTCGCGGGGCGCGAGGGACAATACGTAACGTCGCGCGATCTGCGCAGCCGGCTGGAAAAAGAGTTGCTGACGAATGTTTCGTTGCGAGTGGAAGACACCGGCTCGACCGATGCGTTTCGCGTACTGGGTCGCGGCGAATTGCAGCTCGCGATCCTGATCGAGACGATGCGGCGCGAAGGATACGAGCTGATGGTGGGTAAACCGGAGATCGTAGTCCGCGAAGAGAACGGGAAGAAGCTTGAGCCGCTCGAATCGCTGATTGTGGATTGTCCCGAGAATTTTATAGGCATCGTGATCGAGGCGCTGGGCAGCCGGCGCGCGCAAATGGGTAAGATGGTCAACCATCATTCCGGCCGCGTGCGCATGGAGTTCAGCATTCCTTCGCGCGGATTGATCGGCTTGCGCGGGCAATTGCTGACCGATACACGCGGCACGGCGCTGATTCATTCGATTCTTGAGGGCTGGACAGAATACACGGGTGATATGGCGATGCGTCTGACTGGCGCGTTGGTGGCCGACCGTGGCGGCGTTTCTGTGCCGTATGCCATTTGGGGAATTCAGGAGCGCGGCGAGATGTTTGTGGGGCCGGGCGTCGAGGTCTACGAAGGAATGATTCTGGGCGAGAACTCGCGCGAAGAAGACATGAACGTGAACGTGACGAAGGAGAAGAAACAGACGAACATGCGGTCTTCGAGCGCTGACGAGGCGATTCGACTAATACCGCCGCGCGAACTGACGCTGGAAAAGGCGATCGAATTTATCGCGGACGACGAGTATGTGGAAGTGACGCCGAAGTCCATTCGATTGCGGAAGAAGGTGCTCGACGCGAAAAAACGGCCGCGGAGGTGGCAGGAAATACGCGCGAGTATCGAAACGGCTTCTTAGAGGCGAAAAGGTGGAGGGAGGCTGGGCTGAGCGGAAAATAGCCTCCTGTAAGTTTCACATGCCGACGAAACGCTTCTCCGGCGATATGCGGTAGATCCCGGTCAGGATCGAGCTGGCTGCGATTCCCGTCAGGATTCCCTTCCACTTATAATCGAGCGGAGCGAAAATCGCGGCCGCGGCCGCGGCCGATCCGATGCCCAACCGAATCCTCTGTTCGATATCTCCCATTTCGTGATTCTTCATTGTGGATTTTCTCCTTTTAGGTTGAAGTTCATGAGCTTGGCGACTCGAAATCGCCAGTTTCCGAACGTGCTCGTTAGAAATAGAAACGCAGAGGCCGGGAATTCCCGCTCGGATCAACGAGAACAAAACCATGGTGGACAATGCAGAGCGAGCGAACAATACAGTTGTTGTCGTAGTGCGGCTTGGGTTATTTTCTCGATCGGAATTTTTTTCACGCGCTTGTGGCAAGTTTGCTCAAACGAAGTGAACGTTCAGGCCAAATCTATCGGCAAACGCACGCTTCAAGGAATTTTTTAGCTGAACAAATTTTTTGGAGAACACAATCGTCAAGAAATTCGCTGCGCGGACTCTTCAAAAGGGGGTGCGGGCCCCGTGCGTGTTGGAAAGGGGGTGACGGAGCCCGCACATTTAGGGTTCAGCGGATCAATTTAACTACTGCCCTCATGAAATGCACACGGTGTACCAAAGTCGCGTGCGCGCAATGCGCTGATAAACCGTGGAGTTATAGGACGAACTTTTTGCGGACCCAACGTAAAAATTTCAAGAGATAGATAAAAAAGGAGATACGGCTAATCACTGAGGGGCACTGCAGGTGGATTTCGGTCCGTCCTGGCATGCGCAGGCAGTCTACTATTGCATTCCAATAGGTATTCGTGTGACGATAAGAACCTAAACAGTTTTCTTAGAGGCTCGCGAGGAGGCCTGAGATGGGCAGCGGCAAAACGGACGTTTGGCAGGGAACGCTCGCACTGATGGTATTGAAGACCCTGGAGACTATAGGGCCGTTGCACGGATACGGCATCGCACGGCGGATCGAGCAGACGAGCGGCGATCTGCTCTCCGTGAATTATGGGACGCTCTATCCGGCACTCCTCAAACTGGAGCAGGAAGGATACATCGCGTCCGAGTGGGGGGTTTCTGACAACAACCGCAAGGCCAAATATTACAAACTGACCCGCGCGGGCCGAAAGCAACTTGAGCGCGAAGCCCGGGACTGGGAGCAGACGACGGAGATCATTGCGCGCTTCCTGACGCCGAGCCGTTCGGGAGGCTAAGGGTCGGATGGCCCGCTGAGCGGAGCGCCCGATTCGCATTTTGTGCTTGACTGATGCCCCGCTTTTAGCTACTTCTTGTAGCGTTACATGATGTAACATACGAGCCGTGCGGGTGTCCGGCTATTGCTTGGATTTCTGGTTTCGGGCGCTCGGCATTTCGTGGCGAGTTTCCTTTTTTGCGCAGGGAACTTTCCGCTGCAGCCGTTCGTATCTGGATGCGTGGCCGATGTTGTAATGCGCCCGGCCGGTAATCTTAAGTTGCCGGAGAACCTTTTCGCGGTTGCGGAGTCTAAGGGCTCATCGACGTACCGTCTTCCCGAGCCAGGATAACGATCCATGCAGAATCTGTGGCGCAATGCCCGATATGGTTTCCGGCTGCTGCGGCGGAATCCGGCATCTTCCGCGATTGCGATCGTCGCGCTGGCGCTAGGGATCGGCGCGAACACGGCAGTCTTCAGTATTATTTACGCCACGCTGATCGCGCCCATGCCTTACCCCCATCCGAACCAGATCGTGGTGGTGTGGTCGAAAATCAGGGGCAACCGCAATGGCGTTTCGGCAGGCGATTATCTCGACTGGAAAAATCAGAGTCACAGTTTTCAGGAGCTCTCAGCGTGGTCCGGCACATCTTTTAATCTTTCGACCTCGAATAAACCGGAGCAGCTTGATGGGCGGCGCGTGACGCCGGGATTTTTCAGCGGCACATTTGGAACACCGCCGATGCTGGGCCGCGATTTTCTGCCGGAAGAGAGCCAGGTAGGCCGGGATCACGAGCTGATCGTGACGCATCAGTTTTGGCTGCGGCGATTTGGAGGAAATCCGAACGCCATCGGGCAGCCGGTCCGGGTGGACGGCGAGAGCTACACGCTGGTGGGCGTGCTGCCGCCGGGCGCGTACGACCGGCTAGACGAGCAAGTGTTTGCACCGCTGGCGTTCAAGCCTGAGCAGATCAACCACGATTTTCACTGGCTACT
>DATEME010000558.1:0-13954 GCA_035275865.1 Candidatus Acidiferrales bacterium
AGCCGAAACAATTACCGCCGTGAGTCGTCGCATCGTTCCCCCGTGAACGCATATTACATCAAAGGGAGCTCGCGGACGTGGTCTCGCGTTCAATCACGCGGTTTTGTCGTATCGCCGTTGTCGTTCGCGCTGCCGCCCGCGCCGTCCGATTCCGGGAATTTTGCGTGTAATGTGACCCTGTTGCCCTTCAAAACGTCCAGGCTGCGCACCCATGGCTTCTGTCCGGGCGCGCGGACTTCGATGCGATGCGTTCCTTTGGTGAGCTTGATTGTCGAAGGAGTTTGCCCCACGAAGTGTCCATCGGCGTAAATTTCGGCGCCTTCCGTTTCCGATGTGACCAGCACGTTTCCCGTTTCGGCGGCGTCTTGATCTTCTGCGTCGGAGGAATCCTGCGGAGCTGCTGGCATCGGCCCAACGTGGCCATACGCCCCCGCGACGTGGCGCGAGGGTTCGTATGCAGCGGCGAGATTGACATCGAACCGGTCGGATTTGAGGAGAAAATAGGTGCCTTCGCGCCGGCCGGTCAAGGCGGTCCATGCATACGGTCCGTCGGTCATGTTGATTTGCTCGGTGCCGTATCCGTCCATCGAGACGCGCAAAATCATTGCGTGATCGAGGCGAGAGCCGAAAACGGTATGCGTCTTGTGAAAATATCCACCGGGGAAGTTCGTGCGATAGGGCGTTTTTCCGACGACGACTCCGTCGATTTCGACGGTTGCGCCGGAGGGCGTGCTCGTAATGGTGAGAGTGTTCGCGCGCGCCTGCGTCGCGGGCAGAAGGAAAGCCAGCAGCACAAGCGATGCCCATAAACAGTGTTGCCTCGATGGCTGCATCGGAGCCCTCCGAGGTATTAGTTTTAGGGGACTAAATTGTCATCATCGGGACGCTTGTGTCAAGGAGAGATGGCTTACGCGGGAACCGCAGATGCTGTTAGCAAACCGCAAGGCCGCTTCGCCGAATGCTACGGAGCGTGAGCAGTGAAGTTCTGGTAGTCGTCGTTGGGAGGAGGAGCTGGCGGCTGGTCGTTCACATCGTTCACGTCAGCGCCTGCCAACGCTCTTGGCGGCGCAGTTGCGGTTTCATCCAAGGGGCTTGGATTTTCGACGGGTGCTTCGCCTGTGATGAACGGCAGGCGAACGATGACGACTGTTCCTTTGTCGGCTCCCCTTGAGTCGATTTGCAACGTGCCGCCAAGCTGCCGAACACGTTCGCGCATACCGCGGATGCCAACTCCCGGCGTGCCCGCCGACGCCATCTCGTGCAGCCTTGCGGCAGGTATGCCTTTGCCGTCGTCCTCTATGCGCACGCAAAGGCCGGCGCTCGAACGGCTGAGCCGGATATGCGCGCACGCCGCGCCCGAATGCCGATGAATGTTTGTGAGGCTTTCCTGCACAACGCGGAAAATCGCAACTTCTGAATCGTGCGAAAGACGTCCAATGTCCTCGGGTAAGTCCAGTTTCACGGCGATGCCGCTGCGTCCCGAAAAGCCTTCTGTGTACCAGGGAAGCGCAGAAGCGAGGCCGTTTTCGTCGAGCAGAGGCGGATGGAGCAAATAGGAGATCGTGCGAACATTGTCGCCCGTCTCACGAACGATCTGCTGGCTATCTTTGACGATGCTGATCGCCTTCACCACACGCTCCATCTCGGACTCGATCCTCGATAAATTCACGCCGAGGACGGCGGTCGTCTGGCCGATGCTATCGTGCAAATCGCGGGCGATGCGCCGCCGCTCCTCATCCTGCAATTGAAGCAGGCGCGCCGTCAGGTCGCTCAGGCTATCATTGGCTTGGTCGAGCTGCGTCGTACGTTGACGAACTTTCTCTTCCAGCTCGCCCTGTTCCTTCCGCAACTTTTCGTTTTCGCGGCGGTTCATTTCTCCCACCGCGACAATCATGACGCAGGCCAAGATCCATGCAAGCAGAGTGATTGTCTCGGAGGCACCGGGAATCCGAAACGAATGTAAGGGCTCGATGAACCAATACGTTCCGCCGAGAACGGTGATTGCAATGCTCGCGAATGACTGCCAAAGTCCGCAACGCCAGGCGGCAATCGCCACAGCAGGAAAGGCCGTAATGAACGGAGCAAGCTCCCCTAGAAAAGGGTGCAACCCGCGTGCCAGGACCAGCGCCAGCGCGGCCGACACGAGTGCTGTCGCCCAACGCACGGAGGCGCGATCGAAGGCGGATGTGGACACACGGACGTCCATCTGCAGTTCTCCTGGAGAACAAGGGCGGGCTCAACGGTTATAGTGCGCCGCGGCATAGTTAGTCAAGGATAAATATCAATTTCAAGCCCGCATCTTATTGGTGCACGGGCATTTGCCGCCCGACGGGGTCGAACTTGGCCGCCGCGGTATACTGAAACCGATTTCCATGTCGCTGGGCATATACATCCAGGTGCCTTTCTGCCAGACGAAGTGCACCTACTGCAATTTCCACACGGGAGTTGTCGCGCGCGAACGGTACGAGCCGTACGCGGGCGCGGTTTGCCGCGAGATTTCGGAAACGCGCGAGTTTCGCGGCGAGGTGGTCGATACGATTTACGTGGGCGGGGGAACGCCGAGTCTGCTCGACTCAGCCGCGCTCGCTAAAATGCTCGACGCGCTCCGCGGACACTATTCCGTAGAGGCGCCGGAGGTTACGCTCGAAGCCGATCCGGAAACGATAGATCTGCAAAAGGCCGCCGCGTGGCTTGCCGCCGGATTCAATCGCATCAGCATGGGAGTGCAATCGTTTCACGATAACGAATTGCGAGCCGCGGGCCGCATGCATCGCCGTCCGGATATTTTCCGGGCCCTCGAAGCGCTGCGCGGCAGCGGATTCGAAAATGTCAGCATGGATCTGATCGCCGGGCTGCCGCACCAGACCCGCGAATCGTGGGAGCTTTCGCTCAATGAACTGCTAGCGATTCGACCCGAGCACGTCTCGATCTACCTGCTGGAAATTGACGAAGGCAGCCGGCTGGGCAGAGAGTCGCTCACGGGAGGCACTCGTTATGGCGCTGCGGCGATTCCTTCGGATGACGCGCAAGCCGAATTTTACGAATCCGCATGCGCGCGCCTTGCGGCTTCCGGTTACGAGCATTACGAGATTTCCAACTGGGCGCTACCGGGTAAACGCTCGCGGCACAATTTGAAATACTGGCGGCGAGAACCGTACATCGGATTTGGTGCGGGCGCGCATTCGTTTGACGGTGCAACGCGCTGGGCGAACGTCCACGATTCAATGCGTTACCTGGAAGTGATCGGGAAGGGAATTTCCACGCGCGAGCAGATCGAGCGGGTGACGCCTCAGCAAGCCCTCGACGAGGAAATTTTTCTTGGGCTGCGTCAATTGGAGGGGATCGATCTGGACGCAATCGCGGCGCGGTCGAATGGCGAATTTTCGCTGCGGGAAGCGGCACTGCGAGAGGGGATCAAGCGCCTGGAAGCAGAGGGGCTTGTCGAGACCGCCGGCTCGCGCGTCCGGCTGGCGGCGTCGCGGCTGACGATCTCGAACGAGGTTTTCGTGGAACTGCTGAACGGCTGAGATCAGTCGGCAGCTTGCGCCTGCGCTACGGGAACGGCCTTGGGCTGGCCGCCGAGCTTGGCGATCACGATATAAACGATAAATCCAGCGATCATGCTGTAAAGCGGCGCGATCTGATCCCACTGCGTAGCACCTGTCCGAGAAGCAAGCGCGGGAATTAGCGGCAGAATGCCGATCACAAAGCCAATTGCCCACGCGAGATAGCCTGCCCAGTTTATGCCTTGTCGTGGCCCGGCCCATTTACCGCCAGAGAGTAAGTAGTCGGCAAGCATCGCTCCGCAGATTGGCCCAAACGACGCACCCACGATCAAAAACACGCTAATCAGGTTCGAGGCCACACCTGTAATCGCGAGAATGATCCCAATCGTGACGGCCACCATGGATGAACCGATGCGGGGCACGCGGGGAATCATCGTGGCAAAGCTATTGCCCGCAATGAACGAGCAGAAGCACGAGGCCACGATGGATGCTATCGCGAACAGGAAGAACATCGCGCTCGCGACAGATCCGCCGATCGAGCCGATCACTTTGTCATACGTAAAGCCGACTCCGGGATTCATCCCATTCGCGCCCGCGACGGACAAGAGCGGCAGAGCGCCCGCGTAAATCGTGGCAATCACAACGCCAAAGATTCCACCCCACTTCACGTCGCCGGAGTTTCGAGCGTTCATGCCGAAATCGGCTCCTGCCGCGCCCGCTGTGGCGAAAAAGCCGATCACGGCGGAAACGATCAGGCTGAACGACAACATTGAATTCGAATCAGTGGGATGGAAACTGGAAATCCCGCCAGCCGTTTTAATGAAAACGTACAGCACCATCAGCGCGGGAATAATCGTCAGCATCAGGGAAGCCTTGGCGACATATTGCACGCCCTTCGCGCCCACGATCCCCGTCCCGTAGCCCCAGATGATCGCTACAATAGTGAAAAGCAGCGTGCCCGCGCGCGGGTCCTTGCCGAAGCCTTCAAGGATGTACTGCGTCGCGAAGAACGTCGCTACCGCGAACCACCCGATTTGCAGCAGCCCCATCAAGATGCCGGGCATCAGGTAGCCACCGGTCGTCCCGAAAGTCGAGCTGCCGACCACGTAGAGCGGGTAGCCGGTCTTCATTCCAAACATCGCCGGCGCATAGTAATAGAGCGCGTAGCTGAGAATGCCCGCTACGACGATCGCTCCCACACAGAAGAGCGGAGTGGCGTGCTGTAGCGGGCCAACCGCCAGCCCCTGGAAGAAAACCACCCACAAGAAAATACCGGCATAGCTCGGCGCGGTATTTTTGTACCACGGCGCCCTATTCGCCGGCGGATTGGGCGTCGATTTTGCGATATACGACGGTAGGTTTGGCATGGTGGCCGTTTATATACATTGCCGCCGTGCCAGAAGCAAACACTTTTTCAGGAGGACGGGTTGGAGGCTTAATGAGTGGCGGGAAACAGGGCGAAGGCCGACTAGGCCAATACTTCGGCCGTTCCACCTTCGTATTCCACTCTGCTCCCTGGGGCGTGTTGCTCGCGGCGGACGTAGCCCATTCCGATAGCCGTGCTTGCCGCGGGCGAATATGCGGCGCTGGTGATCGCGCCGACTTCGGCGCCGTTTGCGCGCAGTTTTGTGCCGGCCAGCGGCGGTTGCGCTGACGAAAATCTCAGCCGCACGCGCTTGCGGTTTACACGCCCCTGCGAACGGACGCGCTCGACGATTTCCTGCCCCGTATAACAACCTTTGTTGAAGCTGATGTGCGTGCCTTCCACTGCCGCTTCGTGCGGTATCACTGTGTCGTTGAAATCGATGGGAAACCAGGGCACGCCCGCTTCGAGGCGCAGTGAATTGAGCGCGATCATTCCAATCGGCCCGCCGCCATGTGCCCGAACGGCTGCTTCGGCGGTTCGCCATAATTGAGGAAGCGCCTCGCGGCTCGCGACGATTTCGGCTCCGGGCTGGGCAAAATGCGAACGGCACAGCAAACGACACGCGATCTGGTCGATGCGAATCTCGCAAGCGGCCATATCCGGGATTTCGGCCAGATCAACAGCGGCAATTTGTTTCAACACATCGGCGGTGCGCGGTCCTTCGATTGCGAAGCTGCCGGTCGCGTCGGTGGCGTCTTCGGCCTTGACCTGCGAGCCGAGGATGTACTTCCTCAGTGTGGCAATCGTCTGCTCGCGAAGCGATACATGCGACCGCAGCAGAATGCTTTCCGGTAGCGCGTAAATTTCCAGTTCGGCGAGGATGCGGCCTTGCGGATTGAGCAGCAGCGCGAGCGTGCCGCGATCGGCAGCAAGATCCTTCACGTTTCCGGACGTGATCGCGTGCAGATATTTCACGCGGTCGCGGCCGGTGAAATTCGCGGTCAGATGCCAGTTCGTGTCAAAGAGCGCGACGGTTTCGCGTGCCGCTTTGTATTCAGTGTCGAAGTCAGAGAAGCCTTCGGGCAGCAGGCAGCCTGAAAATTCGCCGATGCGCGCGCCTGCCGCGCGATGTTCGGCGAGAAGGGGAGATTCGAAGATCGAGGTTCGCGTTTCCATTATTGGCTCTGACACTCGGCTCTCGTCAATTTTAGCAGATGCGATTCCACGATATACTTTTCGTCGATGGCCGCGCAAAGACTTATCCACGAAGTGATTCCCGTCGGTCTCTTACAGTGCAATTGCTCGATCTTGGGCGACCCTGAAACGGGCGAAGCCCTCGTTGTCGATCCGGGCGACGAAGTTGACCGCATCCTGCAGATTCTGCAGCGGCATCGTTTGAAGCCGCGTGCCATTGTCAGCACGCACACGCATATCGATCATGTGGGCGGGCTCGCGGCGCTGCATCAGGCGACAGGCGCTCCCGTTGTTATTCACGAGGCGGACATGCCGCTTTATCAAGGACTTGACGTGCAGGCGAAGTGGCTTGGCGTGCCCACGCCCGCGATTGCGCCGATTGAGAGCTTTGTGAAGGAAGGCGACGCATTGCGCTGGGGGAACTTTGCCGCGAGCGTACTTCACACGCCGGGACATACGCCGGGCAGCATTAGCTTGGTTGTTGACGAACAGAGCGCCGCCGCAGGCCATGCGCGGGAGATGCACGCCGCGCACAAACACGCGCCGACGCTTCTGGCGGGAGACACGCTCTTTCAGGGAAGCATCGGTCGCACAGATCTTTGGGGCGGATCGTATCCGGAGATCATTCGCTCGATACGCGAAAAATTGCTTGTGCTGCCGGAAAAGACGATTGTCTATCCGGGCCATGGTGGGACGACGACGATCGGCGAAGAACGCGAATCGAATCCGTTTTTGCGGCAATCATGAGTTCTTCGTTGGCAGGCGGCTGCTTGCTGCGCGCCCATTTCCTCGCCAGAAACAGAACGGCCCGCGCTGGTGAAAGCGCGGGCCGCCCGGTGGACTGTCTGGGATTGACCAAAGAGGTGGTCACTCTACGTGGCCTCTTGCGCGACCATTCGATATGGCCGTTGGGCAACTCCGGGCATTGCGATCAACCCGCCGCACGCGACCTAACGCCTGCGGATCGATCTTGCTCACCGGTTAGTGTGCGGGCTGTAGCTTCGAGCTGCGAGAACGACAATTACCGCGGCTTCGAAACCCCGCTTAGAGCAACCAGCTCTAAGTCTCAGCCACCTCACCTGGTCTTTGACAGCTACTGCCATCTATGCCGCATAAATCAGAATTCGTCATCGGACCACCTCCTTTCCGGTGTAAGCCCACATTAGTACGCAGCGGCGTCGGCGTCAACTGCGCGTCTTGACCCGTCTCCTCGCGCGCGATAGGCTATTTTTGAAGGGGAATGCCACGCGCCGCCCAGCGGCCCACCACTTAATGAAGCAAACCGTCCGAATCGCCGGAGGAGTCCACGAGTTCTTCGGCACGCTTGACGAAAACCTGAAGTTTTTCGAATCGGCCCTGCACGTCACCACGCATCTGCACGGAGATCAGGATCTCGAAATCGAGGGCGCCCCCGAGCAGGTGGAGCGCGCGGCTCGGCTTGTGGGCGCGTACAACGAGCGCGTTCGCGAAGGGAACGCACCGGACAGCGGGGAAGTCCGCGATCTGTTGCGGGCCGCAGCCGGTGAGCCGACGCCCGCTCTTCGTGGCGCGTTTTCGCCGACCCGAACGCGTAGTTTTGGGAAAAAGGTTGTCGCGCCGAAAAGCCCAACGCAGAAAAAATATATCGAGGCGATCGAAACGCACGACATGGTGTTTGCGATTGGTCCCGGCGGCACGGGCAAGACTTATCTGGCTGTCGCGATGGCCGTCTCGGCGCTGCTTTCGAAAGATGTGAACCGCATCATTCTCGCTCGGCCGGCGGTGGAAGCAGGCGAGCGCCTCGGCTTCTTGCCTGGCACGTTGCAGGAAAAAGTCGACCCATACATGCGGCCCCTCTACGATGGTCTCCACGATCTCCTCGAAGCCGACAAGCTTGAGCGCTTCCTTGAAAAAGACATCATCGAAATCGCTCCCCTCGCATTTATGCGCGGCCGCACGCTCAACGATTCTTTCGTCATTCTCGACGAAGCGCAGAATACGACGAGCGAGCAAATGAAAATGTTTCTCACACGCCTCGGGTTCAATTCGAAAGCGGTGATCACCGGCGATATTACGCAGATCGACTTGCCCAACGAGCGCCGCTCCGGTCTTGTCGAGGCGATGGACGTCGTCGGCAACATCGAAGGCATCGCCATGATCTATTTCGATGAGCGCGACGTGGTGCGCCATAGCCTGGTGCAGCGGATCATCAAGGCATACGACGAATATCCCGGCGCCGCGAAGCGTCCTGTGAGCGCGGCTTCGGCTGCGCCGCGCGAGAATCGCACGCGCGATTGATTGGTTTCTTCCTGCGCATGATCTCCAACCGCCAACGCGCCGTTCGTGTGCCGATCCGCAGCCTGAAGGAATTTTTCGGGCGCGCGATGAAGGAAATCCGCCTTCCGCAAAACGCCGCCAGCGTCTGCTTCGTCACCAATGCGCAAAGTGCAAAATGGAACGCAACCTACCGTGGCAAAAACAAGCCTACCGACGTACTCTCGTTCCCAAGCAACGACGGAGCGCGCCGCCAGGAGAAAAATGCGCGGCTGAAAGAATCGAACTCGCGAGCGCGTCGGTTTTCCTCTGCTTCCTCAGCCTCCTTTACCTCCTCCACTTCCTATCTCGGCGACATCGCCATCGCTCCCGTTGTAGCCCGTCGCAACGCGCGCCTCTATGGCCGTACATTGGATCAGGAATTGCGCATCCTGATCCTGCATGGAATTTTGCACCTGATGGGGTACGATCACGAGACGGATACAGGCCAAATGAATCGCCGCGAACAACGCCTTCGCCGCTCGCTGGGGATTTCCTAGATGCGCGCTTTTCTTTACACGATCGGCGTGCTCGCGCTGACGGGCGGTCTGCCGGTTTTTTCCTACCTGGACCGCGTCTATCGCGAACTCGGCCGTGTCAGTGTTGGCCGAACGCACACGCATCTCGAAACATTCGAGACCGCAATCGAGCCTCGGTTCCACATGGACCGCGCGCGCGCCGCGGCGACCTTCAATCTGCTCGCGCGTCTTTGGCTCGTGCTGGTTGCGGCGATGACTGCCCACGGCATCACCGCTTTTGTCGAGAGCACGTGGGAAGCGGCGGCGCAAATGGTCGTGTTTCTCGGCGTCGAAGTGATTGTGCTGATGCAGTTCGTGCCCTCGCTGCTGCTCGCGGGCGCTCCTGGGAATTGGGTGCGGCCGTTTGTTCCTCTCGTGCGGCTGATGATGTGGATCGTCTGGCCGGTGCAAAGCGTGCTGGACTTGCTTGTATCCGTGCTGCACCTTTCCGAACCAGAGGCCGCCGCGCCTGAAACCGGCCAGCAAGCGATTGAGGCTTTTGTTGACGCCGCCACCGAAGAGGGAATTATCGAACGGGAAGACGCCCGCCTGTTCGAGCAAGTGGTGGAGTTTGGCGAAACGCGCGTGCGAGACGTGATGACTCCGCGCCCGGATGTCGTAGCCATTCCAGCCTCGGCCACGCTGGAGGAATTGCGCAAACTCATGGTGACGACAAAATATTCGCGCGTACCCGCGTACGAAAAGTCGCTCGACGATATCGTCGGCATCGCCATGAGCCGCGACGTGCTGGAGGTTTCCGAACGCGACGCCGTCCGCCGCACCGTGCGCGAGCTGATGCGCCCGGCGATGTTCGTGCCTGAAAGCAAATTCGGCTCCGAGCTGCTGAAAGAAATGCAGCGCAAAAGCCAGCAAATGGCCATCGTTATCGATGAATATGGCCTCATGGCTGGCGTTGTCACGGTGGAAGACCTGGTTGAAGAGATCGTCGGCGAAATTGGCGAAGAGGACCGCCGGCCGGCGCCGGAGGTGGTGCGCGAAACGAGCGGCTCGGCCGTGCTTCGCGGCAGCGTCGCCGTGAATCGCCTCGGCGATATTTTCGGCATAGAGATGCCGCAAATTGAAGAGCACTCGAACGCCGCGACCGTCGCTGGCTTGCTCAATTCCGTTGCGGGCCACGTTCCGCACACCGGTGAATCCATCGACTTCGACGGCCTTCGCTTCGAGGTGCTCGAAGCGAACCAGCGAAAAGTGTTGCGCGTCCGCGCGCGCCCGATTGCCGCGAGCACCGCCGCGTCTTCGCACTCGGCCTAAACGAAATTGCGGTGAGGCAACCGCCGCTGCGGTCCCAGGTTCTTACTTCAGCGTCACGGCGCGCTCATGATTGCGATATATAAGGCCACGCGCACGCGGTCGATTCTCCTCGCGTCACTCCTGATTTGCGCTTCGGTCAAAACGCTTCGCGCGCAAACCGTCCCCGCGCAGGATTCGTCAAGCTCATACGGAGCGAGTTCCGCATCTCGATCGCAAAATTTCGCTTCCATTTCGGGCACAGTCGCAAGCGCCAGCACCGGCCAGCCTCTGCGAAAAGCTCACGTCGACCTCTCATCCATAGGGGACCGCAACCAGAACCCGCCGCTCGGCACAATCACCGATGCCAGCGGCCATTTCGAAATCCAAAACATCGCTCCCGGCCGCTACGATCTCTCCGCGACTCACCGGGGCTATGTTTCCAAGCGGTACCACCAGGAGAACGCCGATTCTCCCGGCGCCGCCCTCACTCTCTCCGCCGGCCAAATCGTAAAGGACATAACCTTTCGCCTCGAACAGACCGCAGTTATCGATGGGCACGTTTACGATGAAGATGGAGATCCGCTGCAAGGCGCCGCAGTCCAAATCCTGCGCAGAGTCTACATGAACGGTAAGAGAACGATGGCCACGGTCAACCAGGTCATGACGGATGACCGCGGCGCATATCGCATCTTCGATATCGAGCCCGGTCACTATTACGTGATGGCTTCGTGGGGCGCAGAGCGCATGTTCGGCAATCCCGCGGACAAAGGCGAGCCGACATATACACCCGTTTTTTATCCGAATGCCGACTCCGCCGATCGCGCCGCGCCGATTGACCTCAAGCCCGGCGACGAACTTCCCGGCATGGATTTTCAACTCACTCCGAGCAGTACGCGCACTTATGAAGTAAGCGGAAAGGCCGCCACACCAGCTGGGGCAAAAGGCATTTACGTCACATTGATAAGCAAGAATTCGCAGACGCAGTTTCTTGCCGGTTCCGCGCGCCGCGCTGCAATCAACGATTCGGACGGAAGTTTTGAGTTTAGCCATGTTGCGCCGGGTGATTATGTCATCAGCGCGATGACTTCATTGTCGCCAATGGGCGGAGGGCCGCCGCAATCGACGAGCCAGGAAATCACGGTCGTCGATTCCAACGTCACCGGCATTTCGCTTGTAGTTGGCCCGGGCACGAGCATCAGTGGCCGCGTCTCGTTCGAAGGCAGCGACGCGTCCGCCGAAGCTCCTCTCACCGTCGCGCTTGTGCCTCAAGACGACCGCGCCCTCGGCGGACGGCAGGCTCAGGTTCAATCGGACGGTTCATTCACCATCACCGGTGTTCCGGACGGGACTTACGCGCTCAACGTGTGGTCCCGCTGCGGCGCCTGCTTCGTGAAGGCAGTGAGTTCAAACGGCGCGGATTTATTCGGCAGACCGATCGACGTCGAAGGCGGCGCAGGGCCATCGCCGCTCGACATCGTTTATAGCAGCAACACCGCCGATGTGAACGGCACGGTGGCAACGAGCGACGATCAGCCGGGCATCGGAGCGCTGGTCGTGGTCCTGCCGAATCCAGACGCGCCGAATCGCGAGATGCGCTACAGAACCGCCACCACCGATCAGTACGGTCGTTTCGATATAAAAGGCGTACCGCCGGGAGAATACACAATCATCGCGCTGCAGGGCATGAGCGACGACGAATCGTTCCTCGATCCCGATTTTATGCAGCAATACGCGAATAAAGCGGAGACGCTGAATCTTGCCGAGGGCGATCACAAAACGCTTCAATTAAATCTCGTTTCGGTTAATACTCAGTGACGCGCAAATGATCCCTCGCCGTGAATTCCTCGCTCGGACACTGGGCGCCACTCTCGCAACCGCTGCGCTGCCCTTGCGCGGACAGGCGGATGCAACTCCTGCAGGTGCTTGCGGCGGATTCCATCTGCGCTATGGCGTCACGCAAAGCGGCAACTTCGACATCCTGGAAAACAGCGAAACGCTCGCGAAAATGGGTTTCGATTATTGCGAGCCGGCTGTGGTTAAGACGATGTCGTATAGCGATGCGGACTTCGACGCGATCCGCGCGAAAGTCGCCGCTACTCCGTGCCGTGTCGAATCGATGAATTCTTTTATTCCGGGCGACATGAAAGTCGTGGGCCCATCGATCGACCATGCCGCGCTCGATGCGTATGTCCAGAAATCACTGGCCCGGGCAAACGCCTTTGGCACGAAGATCGTGGTCTTCGGCAGCGGAACGGCGCGTCGGATCCCCGAAGGATTCCCGCGGGAGCAAGCTTGGAGGCAGTTGCAGGACTTCCTGCGTCGCGTGGGCGACGAAATCGTGCGGCAAAACTACGGCTTCGTGATCGGCATTGAGGCACTGCGCCATCAGGAATCGAACATCGTGAATACGACCGCCGAGGCCTACCAACTCTCGGTCGACACGAATCATCCGAAGATCAAGATCATCTGCGATTTTTATCACCTGGCCACGGAGCACGAGGACCCTACGGTTCTGCACAAAGTCAAAGACCGGCTCGTGCATCTGCATTTTGCGAACGAATGTAACGCGCGCGCATTCCCGCGCGACGCAGCCGAGTGTCCGGCGTACGTTCCATTTTTCGCGAATTTGCGCGCCATCGGTTACGACGGCCGCATCAGCATCGAAGCCAGCACGCACGATTTCGTCAATGACGCTCCGCTCGGCCTCGCTGCGCTGCACAAACTTTACTCGGACGCCTGTCTAGCACAGTCGCTCGGCTGAGCCAAAAGAACGCAACGACGTCATCCTGAGCGAAGCGAAGGACCCCTCTTTCTTTTTTACCCAGCGAGCACGCACAAATTATTCGCTAACATAGAGGCATGGCGAATGGCGAAAAACACGTCGTTTCTGCTTCCGCAAGAATCCCCGCTCCACCGGTACGCGTCTACGGAATCATCGCGAACTACGTCGATGAACATCCTCGCATTTTGCCGCCGGAATTCAGCGATCTTGCCGTCGAGCAAGGCGGAACCGGCGCGGGGACAATCATCCGTTTCAAGATGCGCGTGCTTGGCCGCACGCAGAATTATCGCGCCCTCGTGATGGAGCCTGAGCCAGGCCGCGTGCTGGTCGAAAAATATCTTGAGCCGGACGGCACTGTGACTACGTTTACTGTCGATCCCGAGGCCGACGGCGCGCAGTCGCGCGTCACGTTTGCAACGGCGATGCTGGTGAAGAGCGGCTTCGCCGGCAAGATTGAGCGATTCGTGAGCACACGAGTGCTGCGGCCCATCTTTATTCGCGAATTACAATTGCTCTCTGCCCGTGCCACGCAGACAAACGCGAATCGATAGCAGCGCACGAAGCCGCCGTTTTCATAGGGTGGCTTTGCCCGCGTTCGATCATTGGTCACGCCGCCTTCGAAGCCACTTGATGTTTTATGTTGCCCCGGTTTTCCTGCGGCCTTCTGTTACACTCGAACGGTTTTTAGAAACCGGAGGCCATTATGGAAAGTCAGCGCACAAACAGCGCAGAAACCCTGCAAATTCGCATCGCTAAGCTCGAGAAGGAAAATCGCCGCTTCAAAAAACTCGCCGTAGCTGCGCTTGCTGGCATCGGGCTGCTGTTCGTGATGGGACAGACGCCCGCGCGAAAAACCGTCGAGGCCAACGAATTCGTCGTGAAAGACGCGCATGGCAACACCCGCATCCGGCTCGGCGTCGATCCGAAAAACGATTCCGCCGTTCTCTGGATGCAAACGGCCAAGGGCGACGAAGGCGCCTCGCTCTCCGATTCCGGTATGATCCTGCAGCAAGACGGCGTGGTCCGCACCGTGATCGGTAATTCG
>DATEME010000559.1:0-1511 GCA_035275865.1 Candidatus Acidiferrales bacterium
TATTTCGTACTTGAAAATCATTAGCCGGCCTCCCACCGCCTGATGAGGGCGGTGGGGATAAAGTGACTTTGCGGAGTTACTTAACCCCAAGAGGAGGCCGAGTGAAAAAGTATAGCGGGATCGATCTGCATTCGAACAACAACCTGACGTCGGTGAGCGACGAGAACGATCGGGTGTTATTCGCGAAGCGCCTGCCCAACGAGCTCAGCAGGGTGCTTGAAGCGCTGGAGGCGCATCGCGATGAGATGGTGGGAGTGGTGGTGGAGTCGACCTACAACTGGTACTGGCTGGTCGATGGGTTGCAGGCGGCTGGATACAAAGTGCACCTGGCGAACGCCGCGGCGATCAAGCAGTACAGCGGCCTCAAGCGCAGCGACGACAAGAGCGATGCCGCGCATCTGGCACATCTGCTGCGTCTCGGGATCTTGCCGACGGGGTACATCTATCCGCGCGAGCAGCGCGGGCTGCGGGATCTCGCCCGTCGGCGCATGCAGCTGGTGAGGCAGCGTTCAATGCACGTGCTTGCCGTGGAGAACGTGCAAGCGCGCGAGACGGGCTCGCGCATGACCGGAGATAAGATCAAGCGACTTAGCGTACAAGCGGTAAACGAGCTCGGTTACGACGCCGAGGTGGCGAGGAACATTGCTGCCAATGTGGCGGTGATCGGGGCGCTGAACCAGCAGATCGCCCAGCTCGAGAAGTACCTGCTCGAGCAAGTCGGCCTCACGGCACAGTACAACGTGCTCACCAGCGCACCAGGCGTGGGCAAAGTACTGGCAACGGTAATCATGCTTGAAACGGGTTCGATTGAACGCTTTGCGGCTGTGGGCAACTATGCCTCGTACGCCTGCTGCGTGGACAGCGTACGCACGTCCAACGATAAGAAGAAGGGCCGCGGCAACAAACGCAATGGCAACCAGTACCTCGCCTGGGCGTTCATCGAAGCGGCCAACATGGCGCGACGCTGGTCTGCGGAAGCGAAACGCTTCCATGAGCGCAAGTCCTCGCAGACCAATGCCATCGTCGCGACCAAAGCGCTGGCGCACAAGCTCGCACGCGCCTGCTACCACATGCTCAGAACCGGGGAGCGCTTCCAGATGCAGCGCTGCTTCGGCTAACGAACGGTGAAGCCCGGTGAGCCGCCGATTTCGTACTGGCTCGCAGCCAATTGCTTGAATGGACGCCGCGCTTCACTGCAACCCTTACCGAATGCGCATCGCCCACCTCGTGAGCCGCATCCGTATTGGCGCCGATTGGCAGCCATGCACTTGTGCAAGCCCTGTGGACGCGGAGTGGTACCGACGTTCTTCTGGAGCGGCCCGTGGCCGCCAAGGTGCCCGTCAAAGCAATCGACGCAGGCGCTCAATCCATATGGGTGGTTGGCGCGATACGCATCGCAGCCATTGAAATGAAGAGCCGGGCGCGTTGCCCGTCGGTGAGCGGCCTAGAGATCGTGCACGCACGAGTCGGCCGCTCGCCCTATTGCTTACGGCCGGCTAATGGGTAGTACG
>DATEME010000560.1:0-2084 GCA_035275865.1 Candidatus Acidiferrales bacterium
TCGGCAGCTTGATGATCGGGGTGGTGACCTGCGCCAGTGCCTGAATGCCTTGTGCCCTGAGTTCCGCTTTGGTCATGGGGGGTTGTCGAGGTTTGGGTTTGAACGGTGCCATGGTTCCTCTGGTGCTGTGCGGACAGTATGTGTGCTCGCCGGAGCAGCCCTTGTACAGTCCCCGGTGGTGAGGGCCTAATCGATGGCGGGTGAGCCCGAGCGCGCGGGCGGCAGCGCGGATGCCGCTGTGTGTACCGAGAACTCCGTCCGTATGATTACGTGACCGAATCGCCTAACGTCAGCGGCGATGATCGCTCTGTTCTGCCTCTTGCTGACTCTGCTCGCCTCGCCGTTCAAGTCGAAGAGCCGACTTGAGGCAGAGAATGCCGCGCTCCGACGTCAGCTCCTCATATTACGGCGAAAGGTGCGTGGCCGCGTCCGGCTCAAGAACGGTGACCGTTTGTTTTTCATTCAGCTGTATCGATGGTTTCCGTCGATCCTCAAGTCCATCACGATTGTCCGCCCCGAGACCCTCGTGCGCTGGCACCGGGCCGGGTTCCGCCGGTACTGGCGGTGGAAATCCCGCTCCCTTGGAGGCCGGCCGCACATCGACGCGGACCTTCGCGCGCTGATCCGGCGGATGAGCCTTGACAATCCGCTATGGGGTGCGCCGCGCATCCATGGCGAGCTGCTCAAGCTCGGCTTTGAGGTCGCTCAGTCCAGCGTCGCGAATGGGATGGACCGGCCGTGCTCCCGCCCCCAACGACACGCAGAGTCGGTTGGGGGCTTTTGAAGAGCACGAGGAGGACACGCCATGCCCAGCAAAGCAGACACTGCAGTCGCACGCACCATTGGGATCGATACCGGTAAGAACACGCTGCATATGATCGGCCTGGATGAGAAAGGCGCAATCGTTCTACGCGAAAAGGTCTCTCGGACCCGGATTGCCGCACGATTTGTGAACCTGCCGCCGTGCCTCGTCGGCATCGAAGCCGGCATGGCGTCTCACCACGTCGCGCGTGAGCTGGTCGCGCTCGGTCACGAGGTCAAACAGGTGCCGCCAGCCTATTCCAAACCGTTCCGGCAAGGTCACAAGAACGACTTCCGGGATGCGCACGCGGTCGCAGAAGCTGTGGAGCGCCCTTCGACGCGCTGTGTTCCGATTAAGACCGACGGCCAACTGGATCTGCAGGCGTTACATCGCGTGCGGTCTCGCCTGATCGGCAATCGCACGGCTGTGATCAATCAGATCCGCGGCTTTCTATTGGAGCACGGCATCCCGGTTCGGCAGGGGCATCGCTTCCTGCGACAGCAGCTGCCACAGATTCTGGCCACGCGGACCGATGTGCTATCGCCCCGAATGATCAGGATCATTGGAGACCTTATGGCCGATTGGAAATATCTCGATGAGCGCATCGAAGGGGTGACGGATGAGATCGAGGCCCTGGCGCATGCTGACGAAGGCTGCCAGCAATTGATCACGGTTCCAGGGATCGGCCCGATCATCTCGAGTGCCATGGTGGCCGCGATCGGCAATGGTGCTGCCTTTTGCAAAGGACGTGACTTTGCTGCCTGGCTTGGCCTGGTGCCGAAGCAAATGTCGACGGGTGATCGCACCATCCTTGGCCGCATCACCAAGCGCGGAAACCGCTATCTACGCATGCTCTTCATCCAGGGCGCCCGCGCCGTCCTTCTACGACCGGCAAGTTGGGCAAAACACAGCTTTGGATCGTGGCTCACCGCCGCAACGCGGCGATTGCATCGCAATGTTCTGACAGTTGCGCTCGCCAACAAGCTGGCGCGGATCGCTTGGACTGTCTTGGCGCAAGGACGTCGCTATCAGGCTCGCGTTGAGCCGCGTGTCGAACCGGCGGCGGCGTAATCGAGCATGACTGAAACTATCGAGGGAACGTCCAAGATGGATCGCTAAGGTCAACGGCGACAAAAACCGAAAGATTCCTGCCGAGGTCTGCGAGTTGGATTGAGGAGATGGAGAAACGGTCTCACCGTCGCATCCGTGATCTTGATGTACTTACGGCCTTCCAGGGCCTTGTCGCGAATGAGATCGGATGCGCGCGGATATCCATGATGGC
>DATEME010000561.1:0-1637 GCA_035275865.1 Candidatus Acidiferrales bacterium
CTAGTGCGCCGTCTCGCAAATAGGTTAACACGAGCGTGATCCCTGGCTGACGGCCAGCGCCTGTCGTGCCGCCTCGATCTTGCGCAGGATGTCCTCACCCTTGGCATGCCAGACGTATCGCTTGGCATTTGTGTTGCGTTCAGCGAGAAAGGCAATAATCGCCGCTGACAGCTCGCCGGTCGACGCGAAACTCTTTGCGGTGATGAAGTCGGTAAGATCGCGAAAGAAGCGCTCAACCAAGTTGAGCCAAGAGGATGAGGTAGGGGTGAAGTGCATATGGAAGCGGGGATGCTTGGTCAACCATCGCTTCACTTCGGCATGTTTGTGGGTGGTGTAATTGTCGGCGATGAGATGGATGTCGAGATCGGGAGGCGTCTCGCGATCGATGGTTTTGAGAAAGGTGAGCCACTCCTGGTGACGGTGCCGCTTGGCGATACGGGTGATCAGCTTGCCATCCAGGTAGTTCATCGCTGCGAACAGGGTGAGCGTCCCATGGCGGATGTAGTCGTGGGTTTTGGTCTTAATATGGCCCATGCCCAAGGGCAAACCGGGCTGGGTGCGCTCCAGTGCCTGGCATTGCGATTTCTCATCACAGCACAGAACCAGAGCTTTTTCCGGCGGATTGAGATAGAGTCCGATCACATCCCAGAACTTGGCCTCGAATTGTTTATCGCGGGACAGCTTGAATGTCCGCGTCAGGTGCGGCTTGATGTCATTCGCTGCCCACAGGCGTTGTACGCTGGCTTTTGACATGCCGGCGACCCGGGCCATGGTTCGACAGCTCCATCGCCCCAGCGTGTCCGGCGGCGCCGTCACCGCCTTATCCAGTACCATGCGCACCGCCTCGGGCGGCAGCGACGGTCTGCGCCCGCGACCCGCCGCGTCCTCCAGTCCGGCGAGACGCTGGGCGAGGAACTGCTGGCACCAATGGTTTACCGTTACCCGCGATACGCCGACCCGCGAGGCGATCTGGCCCTGCGAAATCCCGGCCGCACTGAGCACAATGATTTCCGCCCGCCGCCGGTCGCGTACTACCACCGTCGTCGCGTTAATCCGCCGCTGCAATTCACGGCTCTCCGCGGCATCCAAAACGATCTTCCTGCGCGCCACCTCTGCCCTCCCCCCAAAAGGCAACGCTGCACTGTGTGCAAAAAAATAGCTGTGTTGTCAACCTATTTACGAGACGCTGCACTAGTGGCTCGCGGGATATTCGATTGGGGTCGCGGTTCCAGCGCTCTGCCAGGGGTTGCCGCTCAGCCGCAGCTTTTCGGCAATGTCCATGGCCGACCAGTAGAGCGGCACGGCACGGCCCTTGACGAAGGGCAGCGCGGCTGGGTCGAGGCCCAGCCAGGGCAGGAACGGGTTGCGCCGCCCGTAAGCCCAGATTTCGACGCGAACCGATGGGCGCGCGCTGAGGCCGCGCGCGTGGAAGCCGACGGTGTCGGCCACCACCAGTGTGTTCTGCGGCACCGCAAAGGCCTTGGGCTCGCCAAAGCCGAGCCGGCGTACAGTTTCTTGGGTGATCCGCAGCGAGCCGCGGGCCGATTGAAAATCCGGGTTGCGCGCGGCGCTCATCGACGTTCTGCGCTCCCAGGCCATGCGCCGGCGAGTTGGCCGGTGGGAGCCCGGGACATAGA
>DATEME010000562.1:0-2777 GCA_035275865.1 Candidatus Acidiferrales bacterium
AATGTGGCAATTGATGAGCCACACTTCCCCGTCTTTCACGTCCGCATACGATTCGCGCAGCCCGCCCTTGCCTTCGCGCAGCGCTTTCACTTCCGTGCCGACCAGCACGATGCCGGCTTCGTATTTTTCGCCGAGCGTGTAATTGTAGGAAGCGGCGCGGTTCTGCGCGACGATTTTGACGCCGTCACGATCACCTTTTTTTGAGCTGGATGTCACGAGGAAACATCATAGCGAGCGTCCGCGGCGCGCCGCAAGGAGCAGTTGATAAACAGCAACCCAGAAACTTGTTCGGCAGAACGTTGTCGGCTAGTTTGTGCAGTCTAAGAGGGATCCTTCGCTTCGCTCAGGATGACGCTGTTGTTGTTTTGTTGCGATCGCGAAAAGCGACTGCGCTATGCACCGTCCTCTAGTGCGCGGTCGCTTCGTGGTGGTATTTCACGTCGACCGGATCGTGCATCACAGGAGCGTTCGCGTGCTTGGCCTCGAATGCCGCGATTTCCGGCTCGTAGACCAGCGTGAGGCCAATTTCGTCGAGGCCTTTCAGCAGCGATTCGCGGCGGAAGGGGTCGACTTTGAAGGAGTAGCGCAAGCCGGCGTCATCGGTGACAATCTGCTGCTCCAAATCGACCGTGAGGCGATAGCCTTCCTGCGATTCGGCGCTGCGGAAAAGCTCGTCGACTTCCTCGGGCTTAAGCGTGACGGGCAACAGGCCGTTTTTGAAGCAGTTGTTGTAGAAAATATCCGCGTAGCTAGGCGCGATGATCGCGCGAAAACCGTAATCCTGAATGGCCCACGGCGCGTGTTCGCGGCTGGAGCCGCAACCGAAATTCGTGCGCGCGAGCAGAACGCTGGCACCTTTGTAGCGCGGCAAGTTCAGCACGAATTCGGGATTGGGTTGCTCGCCAGCAAGATAGCGCCAATCGTAAAAAAGGAATTTGCCGTAGCCTTCGCGCGAAGGCAGCTTCAGGAATTGCTTCGGAACCATTTGGTCGGTGTCGACATTCACGCGATCGAGCGGCGCGGCTACACCGGTGTGTTTTGTGAATTTTTCCATTCTTGCTAGCTCTCCAGAATCTCGTACTTCACCAAATGATCAAATGTTTCCCATGTTGCCGTATCGCTTGCGGCTTCAGTTGTTGTGCTGCTCGAACTTGTCGTGTCGAAGACAAAGCCATCACCATCTTCTGGCGCAGCAAGTCGATGATCGTCGCCACAACAACCTGACCATCAGAAAACCAGAGCCGTGCGCTTCGGCCTTCCATCTCTCGCCCGAATCTCATAGCTGAAATCATTCCGTCGCGTCCAATTCCGCGCCGTTCCATTTGCGGATATCGACGAAATGACCTTCGATTGCGGCAGCTGCGGCCATCACAGGGCTGACCAGATGTGTGCGCCCGCCTTTGCCCTGCCGGCCCTCGAAATTGCGATTCGAAGTGCTGGCGGCACGCTCGCCGCTGGGCAGCACGTCATCATTCATCGCGATACACATGCTGCAACCGGCTTCGCGCCATTCGAATCCGGCGCCGCGGAAAATGCGGTCGAGGCCTTCTTTCTCGGCAGCGGCTTTTACTTGTTGCGACCCCGGTACGACCAACGCCTGCTTCAAATTCTTCGCGATGTGTTTCCCCGCCACGACCTTCGCCGCGGCACGCAAATCCTCAATGCGCGAATTCGTGCACGAACCGATGAACACGCGATCGACGGCAATATCCTCCATCGGTGTACCGGGCTTCAAGTTCATATAGATGAGAGCGCGTTCGGCTGCCTCGCGGTCTTCGGCGGTGGCAAGTGCCGCCGGATCAGGCACGCGGCTCGTCACTTGCGTCACCATGCCCGGATTCGTGCCCCACGTGACCATCGGCGCAAGTTCATGCGCCTCGATGGTTACCGTCGAGTTATATTTCGCACCGGAATCGGTCACAAGCGTCTTCCAGTAATCGACCGCATCTTGAAAATGCTTGCCGCGCGGAACAAACGGCCGGCCTTCCATATAGGCGAATGTCGTTTCATCCGGCGCGACCATTCCCGCGCGCGCGCCGCCTTCAATGGACATGTTGCACATCGTCATGCGGCCTTCCATCGAAAGGCCGCGCACGGCTTCGCCCGCGTATTCAACTACGTGGCCCGTGCCGCCGCCGATACCGATTTTGCCGATGATCGCGAGAATCATGTCCTTCGCGGTGACGCCGTGCGGACGCTTGCCGCGAATCTCGATGCGCATCGTTTTCGATTTGTACTGCGTCAGGCATTGCGTTGCGAGCACGTGCTCCACTTCGCTCGTGCCGATGCCGAACGCGAGCGTGCCAAATGCGCCATGAGTGGAAGTATGGCTATCGCCGCAAACGATGGTCTGTCCGGGTTGCGTGATGCCCATTTCCGGGCCAATTACATGCACGATGCCCTGATTGCGGCTCTTCATGTCGAAGAGGTTGATGCCGAATTCCTTGCAATTCTGTGCGAGCAATTCGAACTGCTTTGTGGCGTTTGCGTCGGCAATCGGCAGATCACGATTTTTCGTGGATACGGAATGGTCCATCACGGCAAACGTAAGATCAGGCCGGCGCACTCCGCGCTTTGCGGCCTTTAGGCCGGTGAACGCTTGCGGCGACGTAACTTCGTGGATCAAATGCCGGTCAATATAGAGCAGTGTGGGCCGGCCGGGCTCCTCGCGAACCACGTGAGCGTCCCAAATCTTTTCGTAGAGTGTTCGTGGATTCATATTCATCTCGCAGGCTTTTTTACATTATACCGCGCCTGCGTGTCCAATTTATACTTAT
>DATEME010000563.1:0-3336 GCA_035275865.1 Candidatus Acidiferrales bacterium
AACTCTGATGGCGGAATACCTGGACGGATGGTTTTGAGCCAGGAGCCGAACGAGGCCCAGACCTGGTCGGGAAACTCGGCTGCGAGATACTGCAGCAGACCTTGGGCGATGGCGCCAGCCTGCATGAAGACATGGTAGGCATGGATTTTGCCATGGACTTGGTCGCGGTAGTGATCCGACGTGCGATGCAGATACTGATTGCCGTTGCGGTATCGCAACGGCTTCATGTTCATCATCCAGAAATGGTAGGCGAACAAACCGATCTGATGCGCCGCCTGCTTGAAGGTGTGCTCGATCTTGAAACGAAGGCCATAAATGCGCATGACGTCCATGGCGCCGAGCGACAGGTCGGTCGTCATCAACACGATGCGCCCCCTCGTGGGGTGAACAATCGCGACGAAGCGCACGAGCTGCCCGACCGGGCGCCACAAAAGATCGCGCACGCGCACGCGGATCTTGACGCCGCGCTCGCCGTAGACGGGGCTGACGACAACGTCCATGGACCCGACATCGGACAGCAGCGATTTGAGCTTGATCTTCTTGCCATAGCGCTTCGGCCTGCCCCTCGTCCTAGGTCCGTTCTGCGGTTCGGCGGGAAGCCAGGCGACGGCGTTGGATTTGACGCGGGACACCAGATGGTTGCCCCCTTTGAGCAATCCCTTCACCATCTTGCCTGCCGCGTAGTAGGTATCGGCCACGAAGTAGAAAGGGTCGCTGATCGTCAAGGCCTGGATCAGGCCCAGCATTTTGTCGAGCAGGGTGCGCTGGTCGCGATTGGACCACACCAGGCCCTCGTGGATACGGACGGCGAGCGGCACGGCGAAGACGCTCGACGCCGCGTTGACGAGCAGGGCCACGGCCTGCAGCGAATGTCCCATGATGTATTCGGGCTTGGTGCCGCAATTGGACTGCTGATGCAGGAGCTTGACGGCGGGCATCTTCTTGCCGCGCTTAGCGACCTTGAT
Organism: Candidatus Acidiferrales bacterium; assembly: GCA_035275865.1. Taxonomy (GTDB): domain Bacteria; phylum Acidobacteriota; class Terriglobia; order Acidiferrales; family UBA7541; genus Palsa-295. Next base: position 966 of record DATEME010000563.1, read on the forward strand.
GCCGTCGCCGACCAGCACCAGGCGGCCGTTGACGCGCACCGGATTTGTGAAGATTCGCAACACCGCCTGTGCCCACAGAACGGTGAGCCGGCCAAGCTTGATGGCGGTGCTATGAAAGGTCCTGCGCAGCGGGTGGTAGTGGTTAGGCAGCAGGCTCAACGCGCGTACGATGCTGGTGACGCCCCGCAGCTCCGATCGCACCATCATGCCGACCACGACGGTGGCGAACCACATGAAGGTGGTGGCCTGGCGCGAAAAGGCCGGGCGGAGCGGCTGGAGTGCATTCCAGCAGGCATTCCAAAGCAAAAGAGCAGGCCGTCCCTGACTGCGCATGGTACCGTCCAGGGTGATTCGGGGGTCGGCCAGCTCCATACGAATCAGAGATTCACGATTGGTTAACGATACGCGCGCATGACCAGGACCAGGGATTGACATCGAATCCTCGTGGTCCGGCGCCCTGCCTTCAGAAGCGGGGGCGCGGGTCGCAGCTCGGGGAGCAGCATTGAGATGTTAAAGCTTGTAAGGACGAAGCCTGCCGCGAAAAGTCGGCCCAAAACCAAAAGCAGGACGCCAGCCGCGCGTCGCGCTGCGCGCGCAAAGAAGAAGAGTGCAGAGTGGTTGGACTCGCCCGAAGGTTCACTCTGGCCGGATATGTCGATGGCGGAGTGGTGGGACTCGCCCGAAGGCTCGCTCTGGCTGGATATGTCGTGCGAACTCGAGGATGTCGTGCTGAAGGACGTCGGCCTCGATGCCCGGCGACGCAAATTCCTCTGGCCAGACGCCGGTCCGCTGGATCTTGACCAATCCGCGCGGCGCATCCATCAGCAGTATCCGGACTTTCCTGAAGACAAGACCAAGGATTTTCTGATCTACTGGATACAACAATGCTATGAACCGAAAGGTTACTCTGAGTCACAGATAGACGAACTGGAGAGGCTCACCGAGCAATGGGCTGAGGACGTCATCCCGGGGCAGAAGTAGTCACTCTTGAGCGTTTCAAGAAACGTCCAATTAAACATCCCGTACAAGCACGTTCATTCGCGAGGTGGTGGAGCGTGAGCTAAAGCGACGGGACCAAGGAGAGCAGTTGTTCAACCGCGTTGAGCAAAATGGTTCAAACTCTTCGTGCCGCAGACGGCGAATAGAACTGCGTGTCTCCCGACACGTAACACGCTCGCCTGCACAAAGCCGCGCCACCGAGTAGGCGCTAGAGTGCGTGGGGATTATCATTCATACGTGGGTTGGCCGGACGGGTCATTCGTGCAAAATGGAGTGGTGTCCATCTGCGCGGCAACGAGGGGGCTCAAGTGCCGAACGATCTGGATTTGCGCATGATGGCGCGGTGCATCGAGCTCTCACGCAACTCCATCGCGGCGGGCGAACTTCCTTTCGGCTGCGTGATCTGTCACGACGAGGAGGTCGTGACGGAAGCCACCAACCGCGTGGTACGCGACGGCGACGTGACCCGTCACGCCGAAATGGTTGCCATGTCGGAAGCGCAACGCGTCCTCGGAACCAAGCGGTTGTCGCGCTGCACGCTTTATACCAATGTCGAGCCCTGCGCGATGTGCTGCTACTGCATTCGCGAGACCCGGATGCGCAAGGTCGTCTATGCAATTCGCTCGCCCATCATGGGCGGACACTCGAAATGGAAGGTTTTACAGGACAAGGAGATCTCTGGCGTCATCCCGGAAGTTTTCGGCCGCGTCCCCGAGATCGCTGGCGCGGTGATGCGCGAGGAGGCGGAAGCGGTGTGGCGGGATTGGCACCCGATAATCTGGAGAATCATCACGTTCCGCGGCTGCTTCGGCGGCGTCGCCCAAGCGGCCGGCGAGGTGCCCCACCGCGAAGGATTTTTCCGTCGACTGACTCTGTTGCCATCGCTGACTGCGGCGCGCTTTCGTCGCTCCCCGGTAGGACGCCTTCCCTGATGAACCAAATCTCCCGCTCAGTCGACAGTGACTTCACCGTTCTCGATCGGCGCGGAACGCCGCACGGGCCGTTCCGCCGTCTTTTGCGCTACTTTATTCATTTCTTCTCGTATCACCTCATCCTCAGCCGCCAGAGCATTCGAACGACCCGGGCGGGGGGCTTCCGCCTGCGCGTACGGCCGACGGTCTTCCACCCCCGCTTCTTTCTGAGTAGCGAGTATTTCGCGAAGTTCCTCGACGGGCTCGACCTGAGCGGCAAGTCCGTGGCTGATATTGGCACCGGGTCCGGCATCTTGGCTCTGGCAGCCGCGCGCGCCGGTGCGGCGGAGGTTTTGGCGCTCGACATCAATCCCCATGCGGCTCTCTCGGCACTGGAGAATGCGCAGGCGAACGGCCTTGGCGACCGTGTGAGCGTCGCCTGTATGAACCTCCTCGCCGCG
>DATEME010000564.1:0-3907 GCA_035275865.1 Candidatus Acidiferrales bacterium
TACCCGCATCACTGCTCATCAGATTGAGGTGCTGTGGGAGGGCGAAACCGCGAGGCGCTATCGCCGCGCGCAACTGCACAACCTTCGACATGTGAAACTCGTCTCCACGGTGGCGGACCCTCGCTGCGAGCCCCATAACTATCTCGAAAGTGCCAGCTTCGTGGGAGCTTGCTTGGTGCATCCTAGCGAAACAAGATCAGGATATCCTGTTGAGGTAGGTCCCTGAGCGGTTGGGGGTGATGGTGCTCACCGACCCACCGGCTGCGAGTCTTATCCTTATCGCCCTGGACCATCAGGAGAGGTCTTACGCGCCATGGCAAGCATGGATTGGGATGATTATCTTCGGCACGAGGCGGCGACGTATCGGCAACTTGCCGAAAAACCCGAAAATGTCTTCGGCAAACAAGAACTGCTCGACTTGGCAGCCGTCTGCGACGAGGTCGCCAATAGCATTGAGGATCGTCTGACCGGCGGGTAGCCTCCGAGACCTTTACACCAGTGTCCGGGGCGCGAGAACCATGCTTGCCTAGCAAGCGGGTAGCAATCACGGAATGGGATAACCTTGAGAAGGCAGAGGCCTTCTTCAAATCGGAGGCCTGGACTGACCTTGGCCCGGACCGTGACAAGGCGATCAAGACCATCCGCCGATATGCGGTCGAAGCAGTGAATTAGGCGACCCGCAGCACAGATCACGCTCCGCGCCTTGGCCTGATTTGTGCCTTGGGATAACATCGGGCGTCTAGGAAAGCTAGACAGTTCCTCATTCATGGACCTAAAGCCCCGGCACGTCCGGGGCTTTCTTTGCTCTCTCGCCACCCAATCAGACGGCACGCGATAGACCGAGACGGTAGCGCGAACTCGATAAGCCCGGAGGGCCGAAGCCCGACTCAAGCCCGCCGCCTTCCCGCACTCGCTAGGGCGCGGCCCCTCATGGGCGTCCGGCGTTTTTGCTGTGATGACCGTTTCTGCTAGACTGCCGATCTCGAATAACGCAGGGGGCGAACCATGCGTTCGAAGCTTACCACAATTATTCTCATCGGCATGGTGCTGGGTATTCTCGTCGGTTACGCCTGCCACATCCTGTGGCCAGATCCGAAAACGGCAAAGACCATCGCCGATTACATCTCGCTGTTCACCGACATCTTCCTCCGTCTCATTAAAATGATCATCGCGCCGCTCGTGTTCTCGACCCTCGTGGTCGGCGTGGCGCATATGGGCGACACCAAGGCGGTTGGCCGCATCGGCGCTAAGGCAATGGTCTGGTTCATCGGTGCCTCACTTGTATCGCTCATGGTAGGCATGATCCTGGTTAACATTCTCAGGCCGGGCGACAACCTCAATCTGCCGCTCCCTGACGCGGAGGCTTCGACCAACCTCAAAGTTGCGTCATTGTCGATGAAGGAGTTCGTCGCGCACCTCGTGCCGCGTTCGATCGTCGAGGCGATGGCGACCAACGAAATCCTGCAAATCGTTGTGTTCTCCCTGTTCTTCGGTGTCGCCTGCGCAGCGCTCGGCGAGCGCACCCGCAAATTGGTCGAAGGCATTGAGCAGCTTTCCTATGTCATCCTATCGATCACCGGCTATGTCATGGCGCTGGCGCCGATCGCAGTATTCGCGTCAATGGCCGCGATCGTGACGACCCAGGGCCTCGGTATCCTTGTGACCTACGGCAAGTTCGTCATCGAGTTTTACTTCGGGCTTGCCGTGCTGTGGTGCCTGCTCATCGCTGTCGGCTTCCTGATTTTTGGCCATCATAGCTTCCGGCTCGTTAATCTGATCCGCGAGCCGTTTCTGCTTGCATTCTCCACCGCGAGCAGCGAGGCAGCCTATCCCAAGACCATGGAGCAGCTCGAAAAGTTCCCGATCAGCAAGAAGATAATCAGCTTCGTTCTGCCGATGGGCTATTCGTTCAATCTCGACGGCTCGATGATGTACTGCACATTTGCAACGCTATTCATCGCGCAGGCTTACAATATCGAGCTGCCGCTCGGACAGCAGATTACAATGCTCTTGCTTCTGATGCTTACGAGCAAAGGCATGGCTGGCGTGCCGCGCGCTTCGCTCGTGGTCATCGCTGCTACGCTTGCCAGCTTTAACATTCCCGAGGCGGGATTGCTGCTGATCATCGGGATCGATCAATTCCTCGATATGGGCCGCTCGGCAACCAATGTGATTGGCAACACGCTGGCTACCGCCGCGATCGCGAAGTGGGAGGGCGAACGGGTGGATCTCGGAGAACTCGAGGCCGCGCTCGCGCCCAAGGCGGCCTGAGGCGCGTCATGCGAGCGGGGCACGCGAGGAGAGAAACCGCCGACACGCGCAGCATCCTAGGCTGGCCGAGGATTGTCTTCGCCGTCGCGTCTACCCTTGTTCTCGCCGCACCGGCCAACGCCCAGGAGGCAGCGAATGTTGGGGCGCTGTCCGGGACGCTCAAGAAGATCAAGGACACCGGCACGATTGCGCTCGGCTATCGCGAGAGCTCGTTGCCCTTCTCCTATCTAAATCGCAGGCAACAACCGATTGGGTACTCGATCGACCTTTGCCGCGAGATTGTAGAAGATGTGTCCACCGAACTCGACGGCATGGAGATCAAAATCGCGTTTGCCTCGGTGACGCCAGCCAATCGTCTGCAAAAGGTGGCGTCCGGCGAGATCGATCTAGAATGTGGCTCGACCACAGGCAATGTCCAACGTCGGAAGGAAGTCGCATTCTCGCCAATCTTTTTTGTCGCCGGCACCAAGCTGATGGTGCCGAAGTCCTCTTCCGTCCGCTCCTACCGTGACCTTGCGGGCAAGACCGCGGTTGTGACCTCCGGCACGACCAACGAGGCGGCGCTGCGCACGCTCTCGGATAAGCAGCAGCTCGGCATCACAATCATCACCGCTCCTGATCACGCACAATCGCTTGAGATGCTCGCATCCGGCAAGGCAGATGCGTTTGCAACCGACGACGTGCTCTTGTACGGCTTCATTGCAACGGCGAAGAATGCGAGCGACATGAAAGTCGTCGGCGAGTATCTGTCCTACGATCCCTATGGCCTAGTTTATCGGCGCGACGATCCGGCTTTCGCCGCTGTGGTCGAGCGCACTTTCACCCGAATAGCAAGCGAGCGACGGCTCGCCGAGCTTTACAACAAGTGGTTCCTGCGCCGACTGCCGACCGGCGAGACGCTGAATTTACCGATGAGCCCTCAACTTGAAGAGGTTTTCCGTATGCTGGGGCAACCCGAATAGAAATCGCGGCTGCGGCGATGATTGTGTCGGCCTGCTCCGCCGACGAGGTGATCGAATTAAAAGGCGTGACTTCATATCGCTGCTCGGCGGCGCGGCAGCAGCGTGGCCGCTGGCGGCGCGCGCGCAGCAGCGGATGCCGATCTCGTGCGTCAGCAAGTTGCCGTCATTGTTACAATAGGTGAATAGTTGGAGAGTCATCGGCCCTGGCGGCCAAGGCACCCGGACCATAACGGGAGGAATCAGTGAGCGAAAAGCGAGAACCTTCCTACTTATATATTGATCGGGTTATTTGGGCCGCACTTGTGATTACGATTGTCGGGATCGGTGTGCTTATCGTCTCGAACCTATAACTGCAGTCAGACTTACAAACGTATCATTAAAAGCAAGAGCAGGAATCCGGTCAGCAGAACAGCCGCCGGGACGAATACATTGAAGGCCAATTCTTCGAGTCCCATCAGAGTACAAACTATAGTCGATCCTCGGATTTACGGGAATGCTATCCAGTGAGCTGCCAAGTAAGCGACCACTCGTGATAATGGCAAAGGCTAAAAATGCCTACCCTTGATACCGCTCCGATCGTTCTTGCCGGGATCGCCTTGTTTGCGGCCTTTGTAAATGGCGCCATTGGCTATGGGTTTTCGTCGCTCACCGTGCCGCTCGCGCTCCTTTTTTAT
>DATEME010000565.1:0-1508 GCA_035275865.1 Candidatus Acidiferrales bacterium
AGTCTCATGCCGTTGCGCTGATTGTCTGTTTGGCACGGCGGATTTGCTGCGGGTCGGACGGCTGATCCACAGGACATCGGAACCTAGTACAAAGATTCCAAATTGTCGATATGTTGTAGGGTTGTATGCAATGTACGCGAGATATGGTAAGCAGCGGGCGGGCATCGCCGGAGGAAGCGATGGTTGCTGCGCGACGCGTCATTACGCTTTCAATTGATCCAGACCAGTGCTGTGCATTGGCCAATATCGCGCGCTCACGGACCGAGGCGACGGGCCGGGTGGAGCGGGCTCGCATAATCCTTGCCTATCTCGACACCCCATCGGCTTACGGTGTTGCGCGGCAGATCGGGGTGAGCCAGCAGACCGTGATGCGGTGCCTGGAGCGGGCCGCGGAATTGGGGGTCTTGGCCGCGCTGGATGACCGGCCGCGAGCCGGACGCGATGCGATGATCACACGCGAAGCGAGGGCGTGGCTGGTCTCTCTGGCTTGCGCCAAGCCGGTCGCATTCGGGTATCCCCACGAGCTGTGGACGACCCGCCTGTTGGCCGCGCATGCGCGTAACCACGGGCCGCAAGCTGGCCATCCTAGCCTGGCGAAACTCGCCCAGGGAACAGTGTGTAAGATTCTGGCAGCCCATGAGATCAAGCCGCACAAGATCCGCTATTACGCGGCGCGGCGCGACCCCGAGTTCGAGCCAAAAATGGCCGAAGTGCTTTGCGTTTACCGCGAGGTCGAGATGCGGCGCGCGGCCGCCACGGACCGCGATGACGCGGGCGAAATCGTCATCCTCTCCTATGATGAGAAGCCCGGTATTCAGGCGATCGGCAATACTACTCCTGATCTGCCGCCGGTTCCTGGCACCCACCCCACTACGCAACGCGATCATGAGTACAAGCGCCACGGCACCGTGACCCTAATGGCCGGCATCGATCTGCTTACCGGTACTGTGCACGCGCTCGTCAAGGACCGCCATCGCAGTCGCGAGTTCATCGAGTTTCTCAAAATTCTCGACACGGCCTACCCAGCCGCAACGGCGATCAAGATCATTCTGGACAATCACTCGGCGCACATCTCGCGGGAGACCAAGACCTGGCTGGCCGCTCAGCCGGACGGCCGCTTCGCCTTTGTGTTCACCCCCAAACACGGTTCCTGGCTCAACCTCGTCGAGAGTTTTTTCTCCAAAGCAGCGCGCTCCGTGCTCCGCCACATCCGTGTCAACTCGACACACGAATTGAAGCAACGCATCATCGAATTCATCAGTGATCTCAATCGCGACCCGGTCATCCATCGGTGGAGCTACAAACTCGATCTCCCGGTCTGACCGATACGTGCGCAATTTTGGAAACGGCGTACTAGTTTGTCCATACGGTCGTGATGGGCCTGAACGCGTCCATTGAGATCGGGCCATTGTAGTGTTCGCCATCGATACGAGCGCGCCCAGCCGACGCGGCGGGTTTTGTAGCTTCTAAGGTCTTCTTGATTGACGGGCCTAAACCGCAGGTCTTCT
>DATEME010000566.1:0-2984 GCA_035275865.1 Candidatus Acidiferrales bacterium
GGCTGTTGGTGATCGGATTGATCATCGGGCTCGGTTCGTATTGGATCGGATCGCGTTACGGCGAGCGGCCACCGGCGACGGTGGAGGCGCTGCGACTGCCTAGCGCGACGACGCCTACGCTGGACGCCGAGGAAGCGGACAACGTCAGTATTTACAAGCAGGCTGCGCCTTCGGTGGCGAACATCGTGACCCGTGCCGTGGAATACGATTTTTTCTATGGCGCCGTGCCGACGGAGGGCGCCGGGTCGGGATTCCTGATCGACGACGATGGGCATATCCTTACGAACAATCACGTGGTCGATGGAGCGCAGGCAATTGAAGTGACGTTCGGCGGACCTGATCACACCACGTATAAGGCGAACGTTCTCGGTGCGGATACGCGCAACGACATCGCGCTGCTGAAAATCAATTTGGGGGCCCACAAGCTCGTACCCTTGACGCTGGGCGATTCCAACAATCTGCAAGTCGGCCAGCGCGTGCTGGCGATCGGGAATCCGTTTGGACATTTTTCAAGCACCTTGACGACGGGCGTCGTAAGTGCATTAGGCCGAACGGTGCAGACGGGCGACAGAACGTTCATCGATCAGGCGATTCAGACGGACGCGGCTATCAATCGCGGCAATTCAGGGGGGCCACTGCTTAATTCGCATGGCCAGGTGATCGGGATCAATAGCGCGATCTACTCGCCGACCGAGAGTGAGACTACAGTTGGAATCGGATTCGCGATTCCGATCAATACGGCGCGCCGCGTGGCACAAGACCTGATTACGACGGGGCATGTGCAAATGGCCGTATTGGGCATTCAGGGGCGCGCTCTATGGCCGGAACTGGCAAATGCGCTGAATCTTCCGGTCGATCAAGGTGTCTTGATCGAACAAGTCGTTTCGAACGGGCCCGCTGCCCAAGCCGGCATCCGAGGCGGATCGCGCACGATATTGGCAGGGCTGCAGGAGTTGCACATTGGCGGCGATGTGCTGACTGCGATCGACGGAACGACCGTCACGAGCAACGCAGACTTGACTCTGCTGCTCAACCGGCATCGGCCCGGCGACGTCGTGACGGCGACGATTCTGCGCGACGGGAAGAAGATGAATATAAAGGTGAAGCTCGGCAGCGCGCAGTAACGAAGGCTCCTACTGGTCCGATTCGCATTCGCCTGGCGCGGCGGTGACGGCGAAGGCGCTCCATTCTTCGCGCAGCTTATCGCGCTCGCGTTCCGTTAATCCAAACCACGATTCGGCTATATCGCGCACGCGCTCGAGCGCTGCCTGCATTTCCTCCTGCTTCTGCTTCATCACTTCGCTATCGGCGTCCATCGGAACGCGAATCGGCGGCGCAACGAACATCACCGTCCGGGAGAACGGATACGGCAGTTGGAACAAATCCCAAGATTTTCGAAATGTGTGGGCGCGCTTCACGGCGATGTGGAAGACGGAAATTGGTTTGCCCGTTCGTCGCGCCAAAATGACGGGGCCGGGCTTGGCGACGTAGCGCGGGCCGCGAGGTCCGTCAATCGTAAACGCGACGTTACGGCCTTCTTCGACGCATTTTGCCAATGCCGTGAGCCCTTCGACTCCACCGCGCGTCGAACTGCCCTGCACCGTTCCGAAGCCGAGTTTCTCGATGGCGCGGCGGGTCCACTGGCCGTCGAAGTTGACCGTGTTCAGCACGACGATGCCGCGATTTCGCCAAATCCAGATCGCGCTGAAGATGCAGCGGTGCCAGAACGCGCCGATTGCCGGATCGCCCTGATTGCGAATCTGCACGGCATTGTGAACGCCGACAACTTCTGTGCGCAGCGTGGGACCGATTAAACGCACGAGCCAGTACGCCGCCGCCGCGATCACCGGAATCTGCATGCGCCGCCAACGCGAAAGCTGAGGCATGCGCGCCTCGAACGGCGAATTCGATGCCGTGCCGGGCGGCGTTTGGCTCGGTGTGTTGGGAGAAGTCACTGCTGTATATTATAGGAAGCTTCCGTGAGGCTTCATTTCCATTTCGCGGCCGGCGGCTCTTTGGCGCGTAATTCGCGAGGCGCGCTGTGTGCGGCGGCGCTGCTTAGCGCGGCTCTTGTTTGCCCTTCCGCTCCCGCAGCAGGACAGAGTTCGCCGTCTGATGTCGTCGCGCGCATTCAAGGCAGCGATCTCTCCATAAACGGCCAACTGCTCACGCCTGTATCGACGCTCGTCTCCGTGGCCAACGGCAACGTCGTCACGGTGCACTCCGGAGAGGCGAGCATGCGGCTGATCGACGGCGGCGAAGTCTCCGTTTGCGGCCCGGCGAGATTCACTGTGCTGGCGAACGCCGACGGCGCGATCACATTGGCGCTCGATTTCGGGCGCATGCACGTCGAGCTGCCTGCAACCGTTAGCCTGCGTGTGCTTACGCCAATGATCGTCGCCACGCCGATCGAGATCGAAGGCGGCAAGCGTGACGTGATCGTTGGCCTCGATCAAAACAATTCGCTCTGCGTGCTTGCCGCAACGGGCGCCGTTCAGCTCGAGCAACAGTTCTCCGGCCAGCGCATGATCGTGCCGCAATCCGGCGATTTCTCTTTGCAAAACGGGCAGCTCGTTCCCGTGGTAGATACAGGCGGCAGCTGTGAGTGTGCTCCAGTACCGATGGCGACGCCCGGTCAGCCCCCGGCGCCGGAAACTGCCGTCGCAATCCCACCCGCAGCCAATACACACCCGGTTGCGCAGTCCGCGCAGGAGCAGATCGCACAGGCACCCACTGTCGCCCCGTCGGCTTACAAAATCGATCTGCCGCCAATGGTCTATTCGTCCGCGATGCCCAAGCCGCCCGATGTTCCTACGGAAGAGACTGCTATTTTGATACGCGAGGTTCGCGATGAACCTGATTGGGAATTCACGGGCCGCGTTGAAGCGCCTGACTTCGCTCGCGCGATGAGCCGCGCTTTGGGCGAAAGCGGCGAATCGCCGAATTCTGAGAAATCCCCGAATGACAGCGGCGCTCAGAAGAAG
>DATEME010000567.1:0-5220 GCA_035275865.1 Candidatus Acidiferrales bacterium
CTCTCCGCAGATCGACTGTGTCGCTTCACGCGTATAAACCGACCCACCGTGCATGTTGTGCGTATTTTCCAGAGAGATGAGTCCGGTCTGCGAGGTGTAATAATTCTTCGGCCGAATGAGCGGCTCGATCAGATCCCATGACAAAATTCCGTCCGGCGCGGCTGTCGTTCGCGGCATGCATCCCGCAACAGCGCTCATGGAAGCCAGTTCGTAATTGTTGACGTGCCCCTTCTGATCGCAAATTACTTCCATTCCCGGCCGCGTCCACGTCTTGGTCGCAACGAGATTTCCCATGCAGCCAGTTGGCACGAACAGCGCCGCCTCACGCTCGAAAATATCCGCCGCCCGCTGCTGCAGCCGGTTAACGGTGGGGTCTTCGCCGTAAACATCGTCGCCGACTTCCGCCTCCGCCATCGCCCGCCGCATCGCAGGCGTCGGTTTCGTTACGGTGTCGCTCCGCAGATCAACAATCGCGTATGAATTTGCCATCTTCTTGCACCAATCTACGCTTTCCGCGCGTTGTGCAACAGGACGCTGCCGAAATTCCACGATCGCACACGCACATCCGCAAACCCGTTGCGCTCCATCAATTCGCGCAGCCCCGCCGCTGACGGAAATTTCGCCACCGATCCGGGCAAATAAGCATAAGCCTGTTTGTCGCCCGAGATCGCGCCGCCGATTCGAGGCAACACGTTTCGAAAATAGAACCGCAAGACGCTCGCCAATAGTCCATGCTCCGGCTCGGAAAACTCCAATATGCCCACCTGCCCGCCCGGCTTCAAAATCCGCGCAAACTCCCGCAGTCCGCTCTCGTAATTCGAAAGATTGCGAAATCCGAACGCGGCCGTCACTAAATCGAACGTTCCATCGCCAAACGGCAACGCGAGCGCATCCGCGCCCGCAAACGCAACGCGCGTTCCATTCGCCAGCGCCTTTTCCCGCGCCCGCACAAGCATCCTTTCAACGAAATCGCTCCCAATCACCGAAGCAGCGCCGTCCGCGGCGCCCGCAAGCAATCGCGCACGCCGCCTTGCCAGCGCAAACGCCAAGTCCCCGGTCCCGCAGCAAAGATCGATCACGCGAGCTTCGGGCCGGGCAAGCACCGCCGAAAAGATTCTCGCTGTACGTCGCCGCCACAAACGGTCCAACGAAAATGAGAGCAGATGGTTCAGGAAATCGTAACGCGGCGCAATCCGCGAAAACATATCGCGAACGCGCAGACCCGCCTCGCGCTCATCGCACGTGCCTTCAGGACGCGTCCCGGGAAGAATTTCGCGTTGCATGGTAGGAGTCATACAAACCTTGGTTTGGAGCAGGTGCTTACCGCCGGCCTAGAGAGTCTAGAGCAAAAGATTGGAAACGTCGTCATCCCGAGAGTGCCCGCGAAGCGGACGCGCGAAGGACCGCTCTTATCTTGCTACGCCGCCTTGGCGACAATACCCGGCAAGTCCGCAAGCACTCGCGCCACCACTGGCCAAGGCACCTCGCAATTCCACTCCGTCTGCCCGATCCGCGACGGCAGCACCCACAAAACGCGCCCGCCATGCGCTTTCTTGTCCCCGGCCAGAATTTTTTTCAACCGCGACAACTGGAAATCCTTCAGCGGTGGCAACGGTCCAATCCCACTCACCACGCGAATGATCCGCGATGCTTCAGTCTCATCGAGCAGTCCGGCGCCCACCGCCATCATCGTCGCCGCGATCATTCCCCACCCGACAGCTTCGCCATGTTTGAAATAACTGTAATTCGTCGCCGTTTCAAACGCGTGGCCCATGGTGTGACCGAAATTCAAAATCTTCCGTAGCCCAGTTTCGTATTCGTCCTTTTCCACCACGTAAGCCTTGATCCGGATCGAGCGCGGAATCAGCCAACCCATCGTCGCCTGATCGCGCCGCAAAATCGCCGGCAACCGCTTCTCGAAGTAATCGAAAAGCTCCGGATCGGCGATCACTCCGTATTTCACCACCTCATAGAGTCCTGACCGAAACTCCCTGTGCGGCAAGGTCGCGAGCAGCGTAGGATCGGCCACCACAAGCTTCGGCGGATAGAACGCGCCCACCATATTCTTACCTTCCGCCAGATCGACGGCGGTCTTCCCGCCGATCGAACTATCCACCTGAGCGACTACCGTCGTCGGAATGTGCGCCAGCCGCACACCGCGCTGGTAAGTCGCCGCGACAAATCCCCCGACATCACCCACCACACCGCCGCCCACTGCCACTAGAAACGAGCGCCGGTCAGCTCCCGCCCGAACCAAAGCCCGCGCAATGTTCTCCACCGTTTGCAGCCGCTTCGTGCGCTCGCTGTCTTCAAACAAAATAATACGGTCCACGCGCGCCACGCCGAGCGCTGCCGCCACCTTCTTACCCCAGTGCCGCCACACCCGCGGCGACGACAAAACAAACACGCCCGTCGAGTCGCCGAGCCGCGAAAGCAGCGAACGCGAACGCGCCAATACGCCGTTCGCGCAATGCACATCGTAAGTTCCCACAGAGCTGGTGATTCGGACCGTCGTCATGCGAACAAGAAATGTAACACAATTTCGAACGGCTCCCGCTCGCCGTCGCAGCTCATATTTTTAATAAGTCGCATCCGACCTAACGCAGGAGAAGCGGAGAAGTTCATGGCACGTGTTCTCAGTGTTCTCTGTTCCTTCGGTTTCTCTGTGTTGATGTTTTGCCTGCTTTCGTAGCCACCGGCTTTCTTTTCAGCCGGTCGCGTGCGCTAACAGCGAAGTTGCCCGCGTTTCTCAGTAGCCCCGTGTCTCTGTGGCTAAAGCCTTCTTCACGCTTTCCAGCGCCTCATCCACACGCGCGCCATCGCCGAGCGCCCCCTGCGCAAAATCCTTCGCTCCGCCGCCCTTGCCGCCAAATTCCTTGAAAATCCCGCGCGCGAGCGTACCCATATCTCCGTCTGCCCCTCGTGGTTGCGCAAACACCATGTGACCGCCCGCACGTTCGCCCAGAATCGCCACCGTGCCGCCCTCTCCCACCAGCCGCGCCGCCAGCAAAGTCAAATAACTCGGCGTCGCATCATCCATCGCACCCACAACCAGTCGCGTGTCATTCGCGCCCTTCATAGCGCTCCCCAGCAGTGCCCGTGCCTCGTACTCTGCCAGCCGGCCTTCCATCCGCTTCGCTACGCCGTGCGTCGCCCGCCTTTCTTCAAGCGTCTTTCCAATCACGCCCGGCACATCCGCGACACCGCAACTCAAAAGCGTCGCCGCATGCCACAGAGAAGCATAGTCTGCGCGCGCCGTCGTCAGGGCACGCATCCCGCACACGAACTCCAGCCGCCACACATCCCGCCGCCGTTCCAGTTTTCGCAGCAACAGCAGCCCGGCCTGCCCCGTTCGCGCCAGATGCGTCCCGCCGCACGGCTGCCTGTCGATGCCATCAATCTCCACCGCCCGCAGCACACCTTCGCGCTCCACCTTCTTTCGAATTCCCGCCTCAGCCAACTCCTCCGCAGTCCCATACCGCACCTTAACAACGCGATCCTCGAAAATAATCTCATTCGTCCGCTGTTCGGCCTCCTCCATATGCCGCGGCACAATCGACGGCGCCTCCAGATCAATCGTCGAAATCTCTTTGCCCAAATGAAACGAAACGGTGTGAAATCCGAAAAGATCGATGAAGACAGCCGAGAGTAAATGCTGCCCGGTATGCTGCTGCATGTGATCGAATCGCCGCGCCCAATCGATTTTTCCCGTCACGGGTCCGGCTGGCACTTCCGCAGAAGTGTAATGCACGATTTTCCCGTCGCCGGCGTCCGCCACTTCGACAACTTTCGCGCGGTCGAGCGTTCCCGTATCGTGCGGCTGCCCGCCTGAGGTGGGATAAAACGCAGTCCGATCGAGCGTCACGCGCCAGCGCGCCCCTTCGCGCTCGCACGAGAGCACCTTCCCCTCAAATTCGCGCAAAAACGAATCACCGTAATAGAGCCGCTCCGTCACGTCCTCGCACTCCCGCCGCAAAAACAGCTCAACTCACGACATTACCATATCGCAATGCGCGCCCCGCCGCGAGCGCAGCAGGAATTTTCGCGCTTCCGCGCGGCGCAGACGGAGGGTCATTCTCCAGAGTATTTGAAACGATCTGGAACTGCGGGAGGAAAACGATCAATAAAAGGAAATTTTAGTCGCCCGTGAGCTTCTCGAGCCCCGGCTTGTTCCGAATAATCAGCGTAGAGCCTTTTAAGTACACGAAGTCCTTTTTCTTGAATGCGCTCAACAATCTCGTCACAGTTTCTCGCGACGTTCCGATGATCTGTGCAATCTCTTCATGCGTAAACGTCAGCGCGATCTTGATTTCGCCCTTTTCTTGGGCGGCATCCGCCACAAGGTCCAGCAGCAGTCGCGCCAGCTTCTCGGTCGCCGAATGGCCAACGCCTATCGTCCTCATCTCCGCAATCGCAGCCTGATAAATTTCCGCGAGTTGCTGCGCCACTCGTACGCCCACTTCCCCGTTTTCAGCAAGAAATCTGAGAAAATCCGATCGGCTGATGAAATTCGCTTGCGTCGGTTCGAGGACATCGGCCGTAAGCTCGTACGGCTTTCCCGAAACCGCCGCCGGCAAACCCAGCACATCTCCCGCTTCCGAGATTCTAGTAATCAGCGTCTTTCCATCCATCGAAGTCGTTGAAAGTTTTGCTCGCCCGCCGCAAAGAACAAAAATTCCGCGCGGCTCTTCGCCTTCCACAAAAAGGGTCGCGCCCTTCGGATACGAAGAAGTCGATGTGATTGCGGCAAGGTGCTGCAACGCAGGCGGCGAGAGATTGCAAAACAGGTGCTCGGCACGGTGTGGGCACGTAAGGCAGCTCTCGATAATCCTTAATCCATACGGTGCTCGCGGAGAATCGCCGCCCCTGCGAGACGTACGCTCTTTCCGGCAGGAAATGAGACGAAACGCGCTTGGCATATGCCACGCCATCCGATCTCGACTTACAAAGTGCCACCATTTGACCAGAAGCCGCCCTTCCCAGGATGTGACGTAAATCACACTCAAACGTGCCCTGCGTCACAGCCTGTGCTCCTGAATGAACCCATCATTTGACCGTGGGGGAACGGTATGTCGAAGGATGAACCCAATCTCGTGGACGTCCTAAGGGCGGAACTTAAGTTCCTGCAGCAGGGAAGCTACCGCCACCCCCGGAAGAACGGATGGCGCCCGCAACTCGTTTTCGAAGACTCTCCGACTTGCCTCAATTACAACGCTCCCG
>DATEME010000568.1:0-2310 GCA_035275865.1 Candidatus Acidiferrales bacterium
GCGGTGATCGCGATCGAGAACGTGCGGCTGTTCGACGAGATCCAGGACAAGAACCGTCAGCTGCAATTGGGGAGCGAGCACAAGTCGCAGTTCGTCGCCAGCATGAGCCACGAGCTGCGCACGCCCCTCAACGCCATCATCGGGCTCACCGAGATGATGGTGAAGAACGCCGCGCGCTTCGGCACGGAGAAAGCGCTTGAGCCGCTCCAGCGCGTCAATCGCGCCGGTACCCACTTGCTCGGCCTCATCAACCAGGTGCTCGACCTGTCGAAGATCGAGGCCGGAAAGCTTGAGCTCAACCCACAAACCCTGCAGCTAACACAAGTGATCAATGAGGTCATCGACACCGCTGGACAGCTCGCCGAGCAGAACAAGAATCGCCTCGTCGTCGACGCGCAAGAGAACCTCGGGGCATTGACCGTTGACCCCATGCGGCTGCAGCAGATATTGCTCAACCTGTTGAGCAATGCCTGCAAGTTCACCAAGGAAGGCGAGGTCAGGCTGCGGGCGCGCAAGGTCGCCAACGGTCGCGACTGGATCGAGCTCGCAGTCGCCGACACCGGCATCGGCATGACGGCTCAGCAGCAGGCAAAGCTGTTCGAGGAGTTCACCCAGGCCCATTCCTCGACCGCTCAGCGCTTTGGCGGCACGGGGCTCGGCCTTGCCCTCTCGCGCAAGCTCGCGCGTATGATGGGCGGCGACGTGACGGTGACGAGTGAGCCGGGCAAAGGTTCAGTATTCACCGTGCGACTGCCGGGCGGGGACAACCTCCCGAAAGTTCACATCTAGCAAGCGGAGGCCCGTTGCCGAACCGGAGGCAGCGAGAGAGCTACAAGCCTTGAAACCGACTCACCAGCAGCAAACTCGCAATGCGGAATCGAATTCTACAGACTTTGTCCCTCGATTGTGTAAGACTAGACTGAATAGAGCCGCCGTAAAAGGCCATACCTTCCACTCAACCTTTTCCTGGACCCCTTTTTTCGTCCTTGGCACTGCCGCGGGAGGGTGCCCCATGACGACTACAGCGGATACCGCGGGAAGGATCCCGTGGTGGATGGAACCCACCAAAGATCAGTGGATGGCGTGGGTCGCAGCCTGGTTGGGCTGGACCCTTGATGCATTCGACTTCACGATCTTCCTGCTGCTCATGGTGCCGATCGCTGAAACGTTCAAGGTTCCGCTGGTCGAGGTCACGGCAGTGTTCACGATCACGCTTTGGTTGCGTCTTGTCGGGGCCGTCGGCTCCGGATGGCTGGCCGACCGCATCGGACGCAAGACACCCTTGATGATCTCGATCCTGTGGTACTCGATCTGCAACTTCGCGGCAGGTCTTTCGCCGACCTTTGCGTTTCTGTTCCTATTCCGCGCCTTGCTAGGCATTGGCATGGGCGCGGAGTGGCCCGCTGGCGCCGCACTCGCGATGGAATCGTGGCCCGCCCGCTCCCGCGGCATCATGAGCGGAATCCTGCAAGGCTCGTGGAGCATCGGATTTCTGCTGTCCAGCGCAGTGTACGGGCTGCTCTATGATGTAATTGGCTGGCGCGGCCTGCTGATGCTCGGCATTCTGCCAGCGTTCGCCGTCATCTGGATCCGCATCTATGTCAAGGAGCCCGAGGTGTGGAAGGAGAATCGCCGTCTGCAGAGCGAGCAGAACAAGGAGTTTCGCGCTCCGTTGGTGGAGATCTTCCGCCTGCCGGTTCTCGGCAACACCTTGACGGCCTGCCTGTGGATGGCGAGTGGCTTCGTCATCTATTATTCAGTCTACGGCATGTTCGCCACCCACCTGCAGAAGGATCTCCATCTCGACGCCGCGTCGACCGCTATGCCGATCGCGCTCGCCAATTTTGTTGCGTTTCTGGCGAGCGGCTGTTGGGGCTTCGTGGCGGATGTGTTGGGGCGGAGGTGGGCGATGATCATTCCGGCTACGATCGGCTTGTTCGTCACGCCGCTCTACCTGTTCGTCGACTCCTATCCCCTGCTTGCCGGAGCCTTCATCGCGCAGGGTGCATTCCTGGGTGCGATCTATGGGCAGAATCCAAGCTATCTGTCGGAACGGTTCCCGACCGAGGTGCGGGCAACCGCGTCGGGTTTCTGCTACCACCAAGGGGCAATCTGGGCGGGTTTTACCGGGCCGTTGCTCGCCCTGTTCGCTGCCACCCAGCCACTCGGCTTCGCCGTGCCGATGCTGGTCTCGACTGTCGGTGCCGCGCTGGTGTTCGTTGTGACCTTGCTGCTCAGCCCCGAGACCAAAGGCAAGGTGTTCGTTTCGCAGCTCAGCCTGGCGGCTTAGTGTCAGTCAACTGCCATGCT
>DATEME010000569.1:0-14569 GCA_035275865.1 Candidatus Acidiferrales bacterium
TTTCCAGCCAGTCTTCCTCCCATTTCCTATGAGTCCTTTCCGAAAACCGAGCGCTCGTGATTTCTCCACAGTGAGAGAAAACGGAGGGTATTAATGCGATTCCCGCGGGACCGCATCGCCGCGGCACCCAATCAGAAAATCCAAATCGGCGCCGCAGCTCGCTTGCTGCACATGATCGACATACAATTTCTGATAGCCGCCATCCATAGCGGGCGCAGGCCGCTTCCACGCGGCTCGGCGTTTGTTCAAAGCCTCATCGCTCACATCCAGGTGCAACCTGCGCGCGGGAACGTCGAGTTCGATGAAATCCCCATCTTGCACCAGCGCCAAGTTTCCGCCCACCGCCGCCTCGGGACACACGTGCAATACAACTGTGCCATAAGCCGTGCCGCTCATGCGCGCGTCCGAAATGCGCACCATGTCGGTGATGCCCTTCTGCAAGATTTTTGCAGGCAGCGCCATGTTTCCCACTTCCGGCATTCCAGGATAGCCTTTGGGTCCGCAATTCTTCATCACTAAAATGCAGTTTTCGTCTATGTCCAGCGCGGGGTCTTTCACGCGTTCGTTGTAATGCTCGATATTTTCGAATACGACCGCGCGTCCGCGATGCTTTAGCAATTTCGGGGAAGCTGCCGACGGCTTGAGTACCGCACCGTCCGGCGCCAGATTCCCGCGCAGCACCGCAACCCCGCCGCTTGCCACAAGCGGTCTATCGAATGGACGAATCACTTCCGCGCTCCAATTCGGCGCGTCCTTGCAGTTCTCGGTAAGCGTCTTTCCATTCACCGTGATCGCGTTCCGATGAAGTAGTCCGTGTTCATCCAACGTGCGGACCACAGCCGGCAATCCACCCGCATAATAGAAATCCTCCATCAGGAATCGTCCCGAAGGCATCAAGTCAACGATCGTCGGCACGTCTCGGCCTAACCGATCCCAATCGTCGAGCGTGATCTTCACGCCAACGCGTCCGGCCATCGCCAAGTGATGGATCACGGCATTTGTTGAGCCGCCAACGGCTGCGTTCAGTCGAATCGCGTTTTCAAATGCTTCGCGCGTCAAAATCGCGGAAATCCGCAAATCCTCGCGCGCCATTTCCACGATTCGCCGGCCAGCCATGTGTGCAAGCGCGGACCTTCGCGAATCGGCCGCAGGGATCGCCGCATTCCCCGGCAATCCAAGCCCGAGCGCCTCTACCATCGACGCCATGGTGGAGGCCGTGCCCATCGTCATGCAGTGTCCCGCCGAGCGTGACATGCACGTTTCCGCCTCGCGAAATTCCGCTACAGACATCGTGCCCGCTTTCACCATGGCATCGAATCGCCACACGTCCGTGCCCGAGCCGATGTTACGTCCGCAATATTTCCCGTTGAGCATAGGCCCGCCGGACACGACAATCGCGGGCACATCGCAGCTTGCCGCGCCCATGATCAGTGCCGGCGTGGTCTTATCGCATCCGCACAAGAGCACCACGGCATCTATCGGATTCGCGCGAATCGATTCTTCCACGTCCATGCTCACCAAATTGCGGAAGAGCATCGCCGTCGGGCGCATGTTCGTTTCGCCCAACGATGTGACCGGAAATTCCAGCGGAAACCCACCTGCTTCCCAGACTCCGCGCTTTACACAGTCAGCGATTTCCCGAAAATGCGCGTTGCACGGCGTCAGCTCCGACCATGTATTGCAAATCCCGATGACCGGGCGCCCGTCAAAAACCTCGGGCGGAAATCCGCGCATCCAGCTGCGATGCAGAAATCCATCCTTGTCCACGCGTCCAAACCAGGCTGCTGACCGAAACGTCTTTTTCATGTCGTAAGATCTCTCTGTCCGACTGCTCGATTATTTCACTGTATACGGCCAATTCGACCGCGTAAACGCCGCGCCATCCACATAAATGGTCTGCCCGCTAATATACGACGCCTCGGCGCTCGCTAAAAACACAACCGCCTGCCCGACGTCCCGCGGCAGACCGACGCGTCCCAACGGAGTAGCACTTCCCCAGATTTTTTCGTAATCGCCGCCCTCGGCCTTCGTTCGCTCCACGAGAATCGCGCCCGGTGCTATGCAATTCACGCGAATCCCATAGCCGCCAAGCTCGACGGCGGCAACTCTTGTAAGCATCTCTATGCCGCCTTTGCTTGCCGTATACGCAATGAGGCGTGGAAACGGCACCTTGTTGCACGCCGAACCTATATTGATGATCGCGCCGCCAGAATGCTCCTTCATATGCCGGGCCGCCATCTGCGTACAAAGGAAACATCCCTTCAAATTCGTGCGGATATCGCGGTCCCAGTCCTCCTCTTTCAATTCCAGCAGAGGAGCCCAGCTCTGCACGCCCGCATTGTTCACTAGAATGTCGAGCTTCGAAAATCGCTCAAGCACTTCGTCGAAGATCCGGCGCACGTCCGCGCTCGAACCAATGTCTCCCATTGCCGCGAACGCATCGGCACCCAGCGAGCGCACCTCATCAATAGTCTGTGCGACACCGTCTGAATCCGTATGCGAATTCACGGCCACGCTGCAACCGGCTCGCGCGAGTTCCAGCGCAATTCCCTTGCCCACGCCCGAACTCGATCCGGTCACTAGCGCCGTTCGCTTTTGCAAAGTCACAGTGTCGCTCTCATTGCGTTTCAGAGGCAAATCGTACGCGTGATCGAAATTCTGGTCTCCCTTTCACACCTTCAACTTTCGTACGATAAAGTCCGCCGCCACGGTGTGCGCTCAGATCATAGCCATGCGGCTGGTGAGGGTCAGGCGCCGAGTTCCCCGCCGACGTCACGTAGACTTCATCAAACTCAGGCCCGCCAAACGTAATGGACGAAGTTTGCGTGGCCGGGAAAAATATTTCGCGCTCAAGCATCCCATCCGGCGAATAGCGCTGCAGACGCCCGCCATACCAGAGCGCCGTCCAAACGAATCCGTCTGTATCCACTGTCAGCCCGTCCGGTAACCCGCCATTCTCCGGAATCTCGGCAAAGACGCGCCTTTTGCTCAGATTTCCCGTGTGGCGATCATATTCGAACAGGTATATCCGCCGCGCGTAAGAGTCCGTGAAATACATCCCGCGAAGATCAGGCGTGAAGCCCATACCATTCGCGCATCCGATGTCCCTCATCATCTCGGTCACGCGCCCGGCAGTGTCAAATCGCAAAAGACGCCCTCTGCCGCCGCCAAGCGTGCCGGCAAAGACGCGGCCTTCGGGATCGGCAATCACGTCATTAAATCGCTCGTTGCCGGGACACGCATCGCGCGCGATTTCGCGCACAATTCCATCTTTCGCAAGCGCGGCAATGCGGCCATCTTGAAAAAGCAGCAGCGAACCGTCTTCCTGCAACGTGAATCCGCCCGTAACGCGCGTTCGTGTAACGACGTCGCATCTCGCAGACGCAGGATCATACCCATAAATTACGCCCCGCGGAATATCCACGAAGAGCAGCAGGCGCCGCTCCTCGCACCAGAGGGGATTCTCACCGGTATCACAGTCCAGCGCCGCTATCAATTCCACTTTTGCTTCTATCGCGAATCTCCTTGGCCAAGCGTACCCGTAGGCATGCACTTCATTCGAAGAGAAATCCTAACAGAAAGATTTTCCAACAGGAGAGAATGTAAGGGTCAGTTCAGGCGTGTCCAAGCCGATACAGCGCGCACGTTCGCCCCGAAAAACGCACATGTCACCGTTGGCGGCCGAGTGGCTCTGCCGCAACTTGAACAGCGAATCAATCCGGCGGCGCTAGCGCAAGCAAACGCGAAGGGTGTTGCCCAATGCGAATACGCGTGGATCGGCCCATACGATTCGCTCTCTGGATCGCACCTATCGTGGTGTGATAATGCCCGGCGAGCAAGCCCAACGTCTCGCCGCGCCGGACCTGGTGGATGACGTACCTGCGACGGAACGACGCCTCCCGGATGCGTAGCACCATTCAGGTTATCCCGCACGTCGACGCTGAAAACGGACATCAAAATTAGTAGGGAATTTTGTTGGGCTTTTCTTCCCACATACGAAGGGCTTCGCCGGCTTCCTCGCGCATCATTTGAACCATCGGAATCCTGCGCTGTTGCGGCGCGAGGAGAATTTCCCGATAGATGAAAGAGTCGTCGAAACCTATGCGCGAAGCATCCGCGGCACTCCCTGCGAAGTATACGCGAGCGAGGCGCACCCAGTAGATCGCACCAAGGCACATGGGACACGGCTCGCAAGATGCGTAAAGATCAAACCCGTTCAGCTGGAATACTCCGAGTTTTGCACACGCGGCGCGGATCGCTGCGATTTCGGCATGGGCTGTCGGGTCGTTAGACGCTGTGACGGCGTTCGTACCTTCCGCGATGATTGCTCCATCCTTTACGACGACGGCACCGAACGGCCCGCCGCGCCCGGAACGGACATTTTCAATGGCCAGCTCGATCGCACGAGCCATGAAAGAGTTTTGCATCTCGTTGAGTATAACTGCGGAGTACTACGAGTGAGAAATAGCGTACGGCGCGAGTAAGGCGCGACGCAATTGCAGCTTAAAACATAGAAGGCGCCCAATTACAGTAGGCGCCTCTACGAGTTTGATGTTCCTTCTGTCTAGCTTGCCGCAACGGCCTTGCGTCCCGGGAATCGCGCTGCGGAGCCGAGTTCCTCCTCAATGCGGAGCAGCTGATTGTATTTCGCGATGCGATCTGTGCGCGAAGCAGAACCCGTCTTGATCTGCCCAGTGCCCATGGCGACGGCAAAGTCGGCGATGAACGGATCCTCCGTCTCCCCGGAACGGTGGGATACAATCGCAGCATATTTCGCCTTTTTCGCCATCTCGACGGCTTCAATGGTTTCTGTAACGCTGCCGATCTGGTTCAGCTTGATGAGAATCGCATTGGATATACCCTCCGAAATCCCGCGTTGGAATATTTTCGGATTCGTCACGAATATATCGTCGCCTACAAGCTGGATCTTACTTCCAAGCGCCTTCGTAAGGCGCCTCCAGCCATCCCAGTCATCCTCGGCGAGCCCGTCTTCGATCGAAACAATCGGGTACTGCCTCACCCAACTCTCCCAGAATGCAATTATCTGCTCGGATGTCTTCTCCGACTTGTCGGATTTCTTGAAAATGTACTTTTTCTTGTCCGAATCGTAAAATTCGCTGGCTGCAGGATCGAGTGCGATCGAGATTTGATCGCCGGGTTTGTAGCCAGCCGCGGTGATTGCCTCCATCACGCGATCGAGGGCCTCCTCGTTGGATTTTAGATTCGGCGCGAAGCCGCCCTCATCGCCGACCGCCGTGGAGTATCCATTCTTCTTGAGCACGGATTTCAGATTGTGGAAGACTTCCACTCCCCAGCGCAGCGCCTCATGAAAGTTGGGCGCTCCGAGCGGCATAACCATAAATTCCTGCACGTCCACGGAATTGTCCGCGTGCGCGCCCCCGTTCAAAATATTCATCATGGGAACGGGCAGCAGGTTTGCTGCGGGATCGCTCGAATATTTTGAAAGGTATTTGTAGAGCGGCTTTCCGGCCGCAGCCGCGGCTGCGCGAGCGGCCGCCATCGAAACG
This sequence comes from Candidatus Acidiferrales bacterium, assembly GCA_035275865.1. Lineage (GTDB taxonomy): Bacteria > Acidobacteriota > Terriglobia > Acidiferrales > UBA7541 > Palsa-295. The sequence continues at coordinate 5,529 of DATEME010000569.1, forward strand.
GCAAGAATGGCGTTGGCGCCGAATTTCGATTTATTCGCAGTGCCGTCCGCTTCGATCATGCGCCTATCGAGCGCAGTCTGATCGGAGGCGTCGAGCCCGACGACGGCCTTCGAAATCTCCGAATTGATGTGACCGACGGCCTTGAGAACGCCCTTACCGAGAAAATGCGACTTATCGCCGTCGCGCAGCTCGATGGCCTCGTGCTCTCCCGTGGATGCTCCCGACGGAACCGCACCCCGTCCGAGCGCCCCGCCTTCCAGGCGAACGTCCGCTTCCACGGTAGGATTGCCGCGTGAATCGATAATTTCGCGCCCGTGGACCGCAATAATCTTGCTAGACATGTTGCTCCTCGCTTGAGTTTTATGAAATTTAGGCTCATCGCCCCCAAAAAAAAGGACGAATTTCCTGCATCGGTGCTGCTCGCCGCGTGCAGGCTACTCCGGTTCTTCGATCATCGATTCCGGTCGGGAGACGACAACCACCCCACCGTCCGATACATGATATCGCGCTCGATCAGCTTCTCGATCGTAACCGATCTTGGTTCCTTCTGGGAGGGTTACGTGGCGATCGATGATCGCGCGCCGGATGCGGCAGCGCCGACCGATATTCACGTGATTGAAAATCACCGACTCCTCGACCTCGCAATAACTGTTCACGCGTACATCATATCCGACGACGGACCGCAGCACGCGTCCTCCGGAGATGATTGAACCTCCCGCCACGATCGAATCGAGAGCCACACCCATGCGCTGCGGATCGGCGAAAACGAACTTCGCCGGGGGATATTGCTGCTGCCAGCTATGCAGCGGCCAGCTTTCGTCGTACAAGTTGAAGACAGGTGACACGGAGACTAGGTCCATATTCGCTTCGTGATAGGCGTCGATTGTGCCGACGTCGCGCCAGTAGGACGTCTCCTTCTTATTTTCATCCACAAAGTTGTACGCAAACACGCGATGTTTCCCGATGATCCGCGGCAAAATGTCCCGGCCGAAATCGTGAGAAGAATTGGGATCTTCCGCGTCGGCGATCAGAATGGGGACGAGCAGCTGCGTATTAAAGACGTAGATGCCCATCGAGGCGTTTGTCTTATCGGGATGAATGCGCGAACGCTTCGGATTAGCCGGCTTCTCTTCGAAACCTATGATGCGCCAGTTCTCGTCCGTCTCGATGATGCCAAATTGCTTCGCCGCTGCCGCCGGATCTTCCTCGATGACGCCGACGGTAACGTCCGCTCCCGCCTGCACGTGCTGGTCGAGCATCTTCTGATAATCCATCTTGTAGATGTGATCGCCGGATAGAATGAAGACATAGCTCGATTGCTCGCTGCCGATCGAATAAATGTTCTGGTAAACGGCGTCTGCAGTGCCCTGGTACCAGTGCTGCGAGACGCGCATCTGTGGCGGAAGAACCTCAATGAATTCGCCGTATCCAAGCAGCGAAGACCACCCGCGACGCACGTGGCGATTAAGGCTAAGTGCCTTGTATTGCGTGAGGACAAAGACGCGTCGCAGGTCGCTATTCAGACAATTGGAAAGGGTGATGTCAATAATTCGGTAGACGCCGCCAAAGGGAACGGCTGGTTTCGCGCGATCGCGGGTGAGCGGCCAAAGTCGTTCGCCTTGCCCTCCTGCGAGCAGCACTCCAATCGCGTTGCGCATGACGGGCATGGGGCCTCCGGCGGCTTTGATATCCGGCGGGGCCACATTCTAACAAGCCGAAGCGAAAGTGCACGTTCAAAATGAAAAAAGTCGCGGCTCTCTCGGGCATCTATGTTGTTACGGTTTACTTGGCCGTAATCAGCGGCGTCCAAGAACCGCAGCCAATAAATTATTCCTTGACTTCCAAGGGCGGGCTTCGATAGAACCAGTGGGCAATAGCCGGGTCATGCGGCGTTCGGCTACAATGTAGAGTGAAATAACCTTTCAAGTTCAATCTCAACAATAGGGAACGGGGGTGAATACGCGTGGCAGAAGTTGTTATTCAAGAGGGTGAGTCTTTGGAAAACGCTCTCCGCCGGTTCAAACGGAAGGTGCAGTCGGAAGACATCATCAAAGAGATCAAAAAGCACAGCTACTACATGAAACCCGGCGAAAAGCGTCGTGCAAAGGAAGCCCTCTCGCGTAAACGTCTCCGGAAAAAACAGCGGCGTGAGCAGGACTAGGCCTCCATATCACTTGGGACCTTCCAGACAACTCAGCACAAGACCCAACCGGCGGTTCAGTGATTTGCCGGAGAGGCTAAGCGCTTAGCGTTGTCTGGAAGGGATGCTGCCTGTCCTCTCCCGGTTCGGGCTCGGAGCAGCGTATGGAATACCATGATAGGGTCCTGAAGTGTTCCGATTGCGGTGCGGAATTTATCTTCACCGCAGGCGAACAGATGTTCTTCGCCGATAAAGGCTTCAAGAACGAGCCGAAGCGTTGCAAGGCGTGCAAGTCGACACGTGCGCAGGGCAACGGTTCGGCCGGCGTTCAGCGCGTGGAAACCAAGACGGTTTGCTCCCAGTGTGGGAAGGAGACCACTGTCCCCTTTAAACCCACACAGGGCCGCCCCGTTTATTGCCGGGAATGTTTTCAGCAGCGGCGGAGCATAGGGCTTCCCGTAGCCACGGCGTAATCGAACGCAGCCGCGATTTAAGGTCGAACAACCTCAGACATGGACCGGCGGAGCGGTTCTAGGTGGAAGCTCTGCCGGTTCGACCACACCCGGCCTGTATTCTCTTCTCTTTCCCAAACGATTTGAATGGTGCAGTCGTCCAGCCTTCTGAAGTCACAGTGAAAGCCCTTTTACTGTTAAAAAGGACTCGTTTGAGGACTTTTGACGGAGCCTGACATAAAGCGCGGTTATAATGGTATTTCCAGCTGCTTCAGGGAGCTTCCATGAGTCAGCAACAAGCCGCTATAGCCCCAGTTCAATCACCGGATGCGCAGGACCGCATTTGGGATTCGTTTCGCCGCTGGGGTTATCTTCAGGCAAATCTCGACGCACTCGGCGATCTCGAACCCTTGCCGATGGCCGAACTCGATGTCTCGGGTCCGGACGCCGAAGCGGCTCGGCGTTGCTATTGCGGCAGTATTGGCGCGGAGTTCATGCACATTCCTGACCGCGAACGCCGATTGTGGGTGCAGGAGAGGATGGAATCGGAGGTGCCGCGGCCCGATCAGGCGCGGATTCTTGAGCTGCTCATCCGCGCCGAAGTTTTCGAGCAGGTTTTGCAGACCCGCTATCTCGGCACGAAACGTTTCTCGCTTGAAGGTGAAACGGCGCTCCTACCGTTGCTCGACGCCATTCTCAACGCTGCTGTCGAACAAGGCGCTGAAAAGGCGATGCTCGCGATGAGCCATCGCGGACGCCTCAATGTGATGGTTCACACGGTCGGTCGCGATGCTGCCGAAGTTTTTGCTCACTTTGAAGACGTCGACCCACGTAGCGTGCTCGGTAGCGGCGACGTGAAATATCACATGGGCGCGACGGGTGATTTCCACGCGGCGAATGGCGGCAAGATCGGCATGCACCTCGTTTCGAACCCGAGCCACCTCGAAGCCGTGGATCCTGTGGCAATGGGCCGTACGCGATCCAAGCAGATGCGCAGGCAAGACGGCAGACGCCTCGTCGTGCCGATCACAATGCATGGCGACGCCGCCTTCGCGGGCCAGGGTGTTTGGGCCGAGACCCTCACGATGTCGAACTTGCAGGGCTACACGGTCGGCGGTTCCGTGAGCATCATCATCAATAACCTGATCGGGTTTACCACGGCGCCGCGCGACTCGAACTCAAGCCGGTTTTCGTCCGATCTGGCGAAGCGCCTGGCAATTCCGATATTCCACGTAAACGCCGAGGATCCGGACGCCGTGGTCCGCGTGGGCCGCATGGCTCTCGAATACCGCTACGCTTTTGGAACTCCGGTTGTGATCGACCTGATCGGCTATCGCCGCCACGGACATAGCGAAGTGGACGACCCCACGATCACGCAGCCCATACGCTATCGGAAGATCGAAGCGCATCCGCCGCTGTACCAAATCTATGGCGAAAGTATTGGAGCAGACCCGGCGCCCACTGTCGAGCGCGTCCGGGAAGAAATTGAAATGGCGCGTCAGCGTGCGAAGGAGTTGGAAAAGAGCCCGCTCATGCGCCGACTGCCAGGCTACTGGAGTAACTACCGCGGCGGCCGTTATGACAGGTCATTCGAGGTTGCGACGGCGGTTCCGGAAGATGCACTGACGTCGATCGGCGAGTCCCTGGTGAGTTATCCGGAGGGGTTTCACGTTCATCCGAAGGTGCAGAAATTACTCGAGCAGCGGCTCGAAATGGCGCAAGGAAGGCGGATCCTCGACTACGGTATGGCGGAGGCGCTGGCCCTCGGTTCCCTCATTTCGCAGGGTGTTCCCGTACGGCTTACAGGCCAGGACAGCCGGCGCGGCACGTTCAATCAGCGTCACGCGTCTCTGATCGATATCGAAACCGAAGAAGAATACATCCCTCTGCAACACCTTTCCGACAAAACATGGTGTGAGATCTACAATTCGCCTCTTTCTGAAGCCGGCGTTCTCGGGTTCGAATACGGATTCAGCCGGGATTATCCGGAAGCGTTGGTTTTGTGGGAAGCGCAGTTTGGCGACTTCGCGAATGGCGGGCAAATCATCATCGATCAGTTCATAGCAGCGAGCGAGGACAAATGGAATCTCCTTTCGGGCCTCGTGATGCTGCTTCCGCACGGCTACGAAGGGCAGGGGCCGGAGCATTCGAGCGCACGCATCGAGCGTTACCTTCAACTTGCGGCGCGCGACAACATACAGATTTGTTATCCCTCGACGGCCGCGCAGTACTTCCATCTGCTGCGGAGGCAAGCACTCCGCTCATGGCGCAAACCTCTCGTAGTCTTTACTCCGAAAAGCATGCTGCGGCATCCTGCCGCATCCTCGCCGCTGGCCGCTCTTGCGCACGGAGCATTTCAAACTGTGATTCCCGACCCCGGTGATGGATCGGCACAGCGCGTGCTCATCTGTACGGGCAAGATCGGACACGAACTGAATGCGGCCAGAAAGCAGCGCGGCGACGACGGAACGGCCGTGGTCTTCGTCGAGCAGCTTTATCCTTTCCCGCAGGACGAGCTTACCGCCGAGCTGAGCCGATATGGGGATGCGGAGTTCGTCTGGGTGCAGGAGGAGCCGGCCAATATGGGTGCGTTCTCCTTTGTCCTGCCGCAGCTTGAACGTGTTACTGGCGGGCGGCCGGTGCTTTCCGTGAAGCGTTCTGCAGCAGCCAGCCCGGCCACGGGATCGCACAAGGCTCACGAGATGGAGCAAAAGACGCTAATCGCGCTGGCATTGGGGAGCCCGGATGTCGATGAGCCTGCTGAAAGCTCTCAGTAGTCGCTACTGCCCGGGCATCGTCCTTAGGAAATGCGTGGACAGAAGAAAGCCCACAAATAGAAACGAATTGTAGCCGATGTGCATGCAGTAGCTCGCCGCGACGCTTCGCGCGGTCGCACGAATCCACGTAAAAACAATCCCCACAATTATCAGGAGAGCGATCTGCCACAGCGCGCCACCAAGCTGAAAGCCGTGCAGTAAGCCAAATAGCGCGCCCGTGATGAGCACGCTGACTGCAACGCCCCAGCTCTTAGCGATTGCCGGATAGATATAGCCGCGGAAAATCGTCTCCTCCACGAGAGGTGCGAGAAGAACCGCCATCAACAAGAACAGGAACGCACTCAATCGGTCCTGGTAAACGGCATCAATGGGTAGGTTTCCTTTGGGTGGATGCAGATTTGACGCCGCGTCGACGAGAAATGAAATAACGACCCCTGCGAAGACAAGCCCGCCATATGCGATCCATCGGGGAATAATGCCGGAATCGAGCTTGCGCCACCCGATCGTCTGCCAGAAGGGCTCCCGAAATTTCAAACGGATCTGAAGCGCCAAATATCCCAGCAAAGCGAAGTCGATGATAGCCTGCGCAACAATACTGACGAGCACCTGGTCGCGCCCGGACCGCTCGAGAGCCGCAATGTTCACTCCGAAAGCTACGAACGTCCCGACGACAATCAGTCCGATTACGAATGTACCGGCCGCGGCAAGAATTATGAAGACAAGTAAATCTCCGATACTCCACGGCACGCGGATATCTTCTGGAATTCGAGGATGGGAAAAATGCGGCGGTTCGTTGAAAAATTCCGGGCTGCCCTCGCCTAATTGTCGGGGCGGAACAGGGGAGAAGTCCGAGCTCATTTACCGCCGCCGTTCCGTTGTCCCAGCAAGCGAGCCAGGCTTTGCCCTGTGAACGATTTCTTGGTTCGTGCGACCACCTCCGGCGGCCCTTGTGCGACGATACGCCCGCCCGCCGCGCCTCCCTCGGGCCCCAGGTCGATGATCCAATCGGCCTGTTTAATCACATCCAGATTGTGCTCCACGATCAGCACCGTATTGCCGAGCGAGACGAGACGATTCAGCACGTCAAGTAGTTTTTTCACGTCATCGAAATGCAAGCCGGTCGTTGGTTCGTCCAGAATGTACAGCGTGCGCCCCGTCTGCCGCCGAGAGAGTTCTTTCGCGAGCTTGGTGCGTTGCGCTTCGCCTCCGGAAAGAGTGGTTGCCGATTGGCCCAGCCGCACGTAACCGAGCCCCACATCAACGAGAGTCTGGAGCTTCTGCTGAATTGCCGGAATGTTCTCCAAGACCTTAAGTGCCTCCTCGATCGGCAAATCAAGCATATCGGAAATCGAGAGCCCTTTGTAACGAACGGAAAGCGTTTCCGCGTTATAGCGCTTGCCACGGCACACTTCGCACGTGACGTAAACATCTGGCAAGAAATTCATTTCGATGCGCCGCTGCCCGTCGCCCTGGCATGCTTCGCAGCGGCCCCCCTTCACATTGAAACTGAAACGCCCCGGCTTATAGCCCCGTTCCCGAGATTCCGGCAGCATCGCGTAAAGTTCCCGAATCGACGCAAAAACACTCGTGTATGTCGCCGGATTCGATCTCGGCGTGCGGCCAATCGGCGCCTGATCGATCTGGATCACTTTATCGATGTGCTCGATGCCCATCACCGCGCGGTGCGCCGCCGGTTTCTCCATCGAGCGGTAAAGCTTGGCCGCGAGAGCGAGGTAAAGAATGTCATTTACCAGCGTCGATTTGCCCGAGCCGGAGACGCCCGTGACAACGCTGAGCAAACCAAGCGGAATCGCCACGTCGATGTTCTTCAGGTTGTTCCCGCTTGCGCCAAGAATCGAAATCGCTTTATCGCCAGGGCCGCGTCGCGTGGCCGGCACGGGGATTTCTGTCTTGCCCGAGAGGTATTGGCCGGTAAGCGAAGCCGGATTCGCGGCAATCTCCTCCGGCGAACCAGCGGCCACGAGATGACCGCCCGCCGTGCCCGCGCCGGGGCCAAGATCGAGCACGTAGTCGGCGCGCCGGATTGTTTCCTCATCGTGCTCCACGACAAGCACGGTATTGCCCAAATCGCGCAGCGTTTCCAGCGTAGTGATCAGGCGCCCGTTATCGCGCGCGTGCAATCCAATCGAAGGCTCATCAAGCACATACAGAACCCCGCGGAGTCGAGAGCCGATCTGCGTTGCCAGTCTAATGCGCTGAGCCTCCCCGCCAGAGAGCGTCGCAGCCGAGCGGTCGAGAGTCAGATAACTGAGGCCCACGGCCAGCAGAAAATCGATGCGTTCGGCGATTTCGCTAAGCGGCCGCGCGGCAATTTGGCGTTGCCGCAACGTTAGCTCCCCGCGAATTTTGTCCACAGCTGCGCGCGCCTCGTCGAGCGAGAGCGCCGTAAAATCCGCAATCGAAAGCCCCGCAATTTTCACGGCCAGACTCTCAGGCCGCAGCCGTCGTCCGTGACACGACATACAAATCGAGGGCGACATGTACTGCGTCAACCACTCGCGATAGCCGTCCGACCGCGATTCCTCAAGCCCGCTTTCCAGATGCGCCAGGATGCCTTGGAAATTCAGCCCTTTTGACGACCCGCCGTTTTCCGGATTACCGTGAAGAATCAAATTCTGCACTTTGCGCGGAAATTTCTCGAAGGGCGTATCAAGATCGAACCCATACGCAACCGATGCGAGCTTCAAAGTCCGCTGGAGATACGCGGACCCCGAACCGGGCCCCAGCCCGCCTTCAAATAGAGGCTTGCTCCAATCCACAATCACTTTGGCAGGATCAAATTCGTAATTCGAGCCAAGCCCATGGCATTCCGGACAGGCACCGTAGGGAGAATTGAAGCTGAAAGAGCGCGGTTCAAGCTGCGGCACGGAAATGCCGCAATCCGGACAAGCGAGCTTTTCCGAATAGACGTGCTCCTCGCCCCCTACGACGGCGATCGTCACCAAACCGCCGGTGAGCTTCAGCGCGGTTTCGATTGATTGCTCGAGCCGCTGCGTCACTCCGCCCTTCAGCAACACACGATCGACGACGACTTCAATCGTATGATTCTTGCGGCGATCGAGCGGCGGCGGCTCGTCCAGATTGACGAGCTCTCCATCGATTCGCGCGCGCACGTATCCGTCTTTCGCGTATTTCTCGAGTTCCTTCTTGTATTCGCCCTTTCGGCCCCGGACAACGGGAGCGAGGACCATAATCCGGTCGTCCGGCTTGAGCGCCAGAATTGACTGCACAATCTGTTCGGTCGATTGCCGCGTGATCGGTTTGCCGCATTTCGGACAGTGCGGCGTCCCAATCGCGCTGTAGACCACGCGCAAGTAATCGTAAATTTCAGTAATCGTTCCGACCGTCGAACGCGGCGAACGAGTCGTGGTCTTCTGCTCAATCGCGATGGACGGCGAGAGGCCTTCGACCGAATCGACCTCGGGCCGCTCCATCTGATCCAGGAATTGGCGCGCGTAGGCTGAAAGCGACTCCACGTAGCGCCGCTGACCCTCCGCATAGAGGGTGTCGAATGCGAGCGAGGATTTCCCCGATCCCGACAGGCCGGTCACGACCGTCAGCGTATTGCGAGGAATTTCGAGGTGCAGATTCTTCAGGTTATGCTGGCGCGCGCCCCGAATAATGATGTTCTTCAGGCTCATGGTCGGATGG
>DATEME010000570.1:0-7677 GCA_035275865.1 Candidatus Acidiferrales bacterium
ATGGCGCTCGGCGATCTTGCTCCCATCGATGTCTTGGATCGTGATATTCGCCTGATAACTTTTCAGGTTCTGGTAGACGGCGGCGGTCTGCTTCAGGATGGTGGCGGCGTCCGGGCCGGCGGCGCGACTAACCCTCGGCGCGCACAAGGAGCATAGAAATAGAAGCAGGCCAAGAGCGATGTTGAGGCCGCGGCAGGCACGCCGAAGGCGGCATCGCCGGAAAAGGGAATACTGATAACAGAGCAGTTGATTCGTCGTGCCGAGAGTCTCGCTTCGCAAAGTTTTCATTTCACATGAGATTACACAGACCGGGCCCGCGCTTGCAAGACAACCTAAACGACACGCAGAGGAATCTTCAAGGAATCGTCAAGCGGCTGCGCGAATCGGCGTTCGCGTTCGGCGTGTGCCTAAGCGCGCCGCGCCGCTAAAGCTGATCCCAGCACGACCAGCCACTTACTTAACGAGGAGGGCGCATTCTTGACTATCCGTGTGCCGACCGATAAAGTGGGCGCAGTAGAAGATTTTGCGACGGTTGGCAGCGCCGCGACTAGAAGCTGCCCTCGAAAATCGGAGAAGGTACCCATCCGAAAAAAACTCCACGGAATGGTGTGGCGAAGCGCGGCCATGTTTGTGTGCGCATTCGGGCTGACAATGGCGCTGGCGCCGGAAACGCATGCGCAAGATGCCTCGGGCGCCCCAAGCGGGATCAGCGTCCAGGTAAGTGAGCAGATTTTCGATACTCTATGCGCGCTGGACGCGGCCGGATTCAACGCGGACGCGAGCACGCTCGGCGACATGCCGGAACGGCTGGCTTTGCGCGCGGAACTTCTCAAGATGCAAAGCCCCGCGGCTCTTGCCGTTCGGGCTTATTATCACGGCCATCCGGTGGCCGATCCCAGCGCACTGCTTTCTCGGTACATCACCTTCGCTTTGGTCCTTGGGCCCCCACCGGATTTTTCGTTCCGGGTGAGCGAGGACGAAATGCCGCCTGACGCTCTCTCTCTGCAGGATTTTCAACCGTTGCTGGCGGCGTTCTACAACGAAGCGAACCTGGGAGCACGTTGGCAGAAGGTCGAGCCCGAATACCAAACGCTGGCCGGCAGCTATCGCTCGATCGTGCGGGCAACAGTGGTTAAGACGAACGCTTACCTGCGCGAAGTGATCGGCACGCAGCATGGCCGCTCGTTCACCGTGTACGTCGATCCTCTGGCGGGAAGCAGCACGAATTTCCGAAACCTGGGCGATCAGTATGCCGTCGTAGTAGGGGGACGGCCAACCCAGTCAGCCGGTTTGATTCAGCACGCGTATTTGCATTTCATGCTGGATCCGCTTGTGTTGAAGGGCCGGGACAATTTGCAATCGAAGAGCGCGATACTGAACATCGCGGCGCATGCTCCGCAACTCCCCGACGAGTACAAGACGGATTTTGTGTCGTACGTGGATGAGTGTGTGGTCAAGGCGGTCGAGTTGAGGCTTCGCGATCTTTCGGCTTCGGAGCAGGAAAAGGTTTTGCAACAAGACGACGCAAGCGGCTTTGTGATGGTGCGGCCATTGGTGGCCGGGCTGCAAATGTTTGAGAAGGACAATCCGTCGATGACGTATTATTTCCCGGACTTGATCTCCGGCATAAACGTGGCTGCCGAAGAAAAGCGATTGCAGGGCATTACGTTTGCGTCATCACAGCCCTCTCCGGCCGCGCCCACGTCCGCGCAAACCGCAGACGCCGCGAAGCAGGCGATGCTGGCGCAAGGAGATCGCGAAATCGCTCTGCGCGACGCAGCGGCGGCGGCGGACATTTTCACAAAGGTTTTGGACGCGTATCCGAACGAGCCGCATGCCCTTTACGGGCTTGCGGTGGCCTCAGTCCTTTCGGGACATGCGGACGAAAGCAAGGAACTGTTCGAGAAGGTCGTGGCAAGCTCATCGTCGGCAGGTAACTCAGGGAACCAGCCCGACCCTACGGTTCTGGCATGGTCGCATATTTACCTGGGACGCATCGACGATCTGGAGGGAAGCCGTGACCTCGCCGTGAAAGAATACCGGGCCGCTCTGGCTGTGGCCGGGGCGCCGGAATCGGCACGCGTGGCGGCACAGGGAGGCGTCGATCACGCATATGCTGTGCCCACGCGGGACGGGGGAGGCGGTTCGCAGTAGCCGGGAAGCAATAGCGCTCGATTCGAGCAATCTTTAGCGAGGCATAAAGGATTCCATATGAAACTCAGCAGGATAAACCCGAAAATCGGCGTCATCGCGTTAGCGATGTTGGCGGCGCTCTTTGGCGCCGGGGTAATTCAGGCGCAGGGTAATGGACAGGCGGCTCCTTCTCTCAAGGATAACGGCCAAGGTCAGGGAGCAAACGGAGCGCAGGGCGGGAAGAGTGCGCAAGGGCAGGGACGCGGACCCGCAATCGATCCCGCGGAAGAAGCAGGCATTAAGGCGTTCAATGCCGCCACGACCGACGATACGAAAATTCAGGCTGGCGAGGACTTCGAGCAGAAGTTCCCCAATAGCCGCTACATCGAGGGCGTGCAGGGAACGCTCGTGACGCTGTATTACAACAAGCAGGATTGGGCGAAATTCTATCCGGAAGCCGATAAGGCTCTTGCCAAGGATCCGGATAACGTGCCTGTGCTGACGCTTGTCGGGTGGGTGATTCCGCGCGTGTATGACCCGAAGGATCCCAGCGAGCCGGCGAAGCTCGATCAGTCCGAGAAAGACGAAAAGCACGCTCTCGAGCTGATTTCGACAATGCAGAAGCCGGCTACGCTCACGGACGACCAATTTAATCAGGCGAAAGCCAGCGCAGCTTCGCAGGCGCATAGCGGCCTCGGCATGACGTACTTCCGGAAGAACGATTTTCAGGATTCGTCCAAGGAGCTCGAATCGGCGACGACGGAAACCTCTGACGTCGACCCGGCTGACCTGTACATTCTGGGAATCGATTACCAGAAGCTGAATCGCAATAGCGATGCGGCTGCGGCGTTCAATAAGTGCGCGGCTATTCCGGGCGGGTTGCAGGACGCCTGCAAGAAGTCCGCGGGGTCTTTGGCGGGATCGGCGCTGACTCCCCAGTAACACGGGCTTTGCCTTGGCGATGACAGTCGATGAGCGGGATACGATTGAGGGGCTTCTCGGTTATCGTTTCAAAGAAGCGGACCGGTTGGATGAGGCGCTCACGCATCGTTCGCTTCGCCAAGGATTGGGTGGGACAGACAACGAACGGCTAGAGTTTCTCGGCGACCGCGTGCTGGGATTGGTGGTGAGCGACCGGCTTTGCCACCTCTATCCTGTGTGGGATGCTGGACAGCTTTCCAAGGGTCTGGCGCGGCTCGTCAACGCGGATACGATTCAGGTCGCGGCGAAGCGGCTGAAGTTGGGGGAGCATCTGCGGCTGGGTCCCGGCGAGGAAAAGACCGGCGGCCGCGACAAGAAGCGGCTGCTTTCCGACGCGTACGAAGCTGTGCTCGGCGCGATTTATCTCGATGGCGGTCTTGGGCCGGCGGCCGAGTTTGCCGAGCGCACACTACTCGTTCCGGCGATGAAAGCCGAGGTTGAGGCGCTCGAGCGGTCCGACCACAAATCCGCGCTTCAGGAGTGGCTGCAGGAACGGGGCATGGACATAGTCGAATACCGGCTTACGGATGCCGCCGGACCCGATCATCAGAAAACCTTCGAAGTGGAAGTCTGGCACGAAGGAAAGCAGCTCTCGTTGGCCACGGGCCGCACCAAGAAAGAAGCCGAACAGGCGGCCGCAAAACTGGCGCTCGAAGTCCTCCTGGCAAGTTAGCGTTTCCGGGACGGACTGCATGGAAGAGACTGAGCCTCGAGTGCCCGAAAGCCCCACAGCGGCAGGTTCCCTCGCCAACGATGCTGAGCCATCCGCCAAGAGCGGCCAGGCTCCTGCCGGGCGTAAAGGTGGGCTTGTCGAGTTATGCCAGACGTTGTTGATCACCGTCTTGATCGCTCTGTTTGGCACCACGTTTGTCGTTCAACCGTACAAAATTCCCTCTGATTCTATGATTCCCACGCTTCTGGCGGGCGATCATCTTCTGGTGAACAAGTTCATTTTCGAGGGCAACGGCGCGTGGTACGAAAAGCTCCTGCCGTATCGCGAGATTCGCCGTGGCGACCTCATAGTCTTCAAATATCGATATGAAGACCATCCGGACTACGTAAAGCGAGTGATCGGCGTCCCGGGCGATCACTTGCGGATCGTGCTGGGCCGCGTCTTCGTGAATGGAAAACTGCTCCGGGAGCCGTATGCTGTACGTGAGGGATTCAACTCAGATGCGGGTACGGACACTTTCCCGCCATTGGATCCATACAGCATAGAGGTCGGGCTTTTGCCGGAGTGGGCGGATGATATTGAGAACTATATTCAGAACGATGAACTCGTGGTTCCGGCGAACCGATATTTCGTAATGGGAGATAATCGGGACGACAGCCAGGACAGCCGTTACTGGGGTTTTGTCGACCGCAGCGCCGTGATGGGAAAGCCTGTGCTGATTTATTGGTCCGTGAACGCTTCACAGGAGGATTACACCGACGAGGGGCTCTGGGGCAGGATCAAGGGCATCGCCAGTACGTTAATTCATTTGCCCAGCCGCACGCGCTGGCATCGAGTAATGCGCGAGGTTCATTAACAGAATGGAACTCAGGCCGAGCATCCTGCACGGTGCGACGACTCAGGTCGTCGAACCGCCGGCAAACGGGAGCGCGTCTGCGCATAGGCCCGCATTTGCAAGGCGCTTGGCCCAATGGGTCGTATTGATTGCTCTGGTGCTTGCCATAACGGATGCGATCGGCCTACTTATCGTCAGCCGCCAGCGTGTGCGCCAGCGATTGACGGCGCGACTCGAGGCGGCGTTTGGGCGACCCGTGGAAGTGGATAGCTACTCGTTCAGCTTGTGGGGCGGACCGACAATTGAAGCTGATGGAGTTCGCGTGGGCGAAGACCCGCGCTTCGGGCATGAATATTTTTTGCGGGCGGACTCGCTGGCGGTGCGCCTTCGCTGGCTGAGTTTGTTGCGCGGCCACATCGGAATTGGGGCGCTCTTGCTCAGCGGGCCGACCGTGAACGTGGTGAACGATTCGGCGGGAGACTGGAATTTAGCAGAGTGGCTCGGCCATCCTGCCGCGTCTGCGGGGAATACCGTAGGACCGGCGCCGATTCCTTTTGCACCTTCGTTTCGCGAGATCGAAGTGGACGGAGGGCGAATCAACTTCAAGAACGGCGATGAAAAGCTGCCCTTTGCGTTCATCGGCGTTAACGGCGCGATTTACGCGGACGGGCCGCAGCGCTGGCGGCTCGACCTGGAAGCGGCACCGTGGCGTGCGGCGGAAATCCTGCAACAGCCGGGCACAATTCATGTGGCTGGCAGCGTCGGAGGAACGTCATCCGCATTGCGTCCGGCGAGCGTCGAAATCAGCTGGACGGACGCGTCGGCCTCCGACTTCCTGCGGCTCATGACCGGCGACGATTCGGGCATTCGCGGTACGCTTGCCATCGGATTGAACGCGCAAACCAGCGCGGAAGGATGGGCGATTCAAGGACAGGCGCTGCTCGGGCAGTTGCATCGTTGGGACATGACGCTTCGGTCTGACGCGCCTTCGCTGGACGTAACGGCGAAGATGCTGCTCGATGTGCCGGCTTCGACGCTTCAGATCACCGACGTGTCCGTACAGGCACCGCGTTCGAATTTGGAGGGCGCGGCCAGCGTGTCGTGGGACGGCGCCACAGCCGGGCGAAAGACGGCGGCCAAGCCGATAGCACTCGAGATTAAGTCTGCGTCAATCGATTTCAGCGACGTGCTGGCGTGGCTGCGCGCGTTTCGCCAAAGCGTTCCAACCGGCGTGAGTGTCAGAGGACTTGCCCGCGCGCACGGAACAATTTCGGGATGGCCGATGAGTCTCGCGAATTTCACAGCGCAAACATATGGGGCCGAGCTCTCGGGAGACGGCCTCGTAGCGCCATTGCGCCTTGGACCCGCAACGATCGAATACAGCGACGGCGCACTTCACATGCCCCCGGCGACGATTGCGATT
The DNA here is from genome assembly GCA_035275865.1 of Candidatus Acidiferrales bacterium. Classification (GTDB taxonomy): domain Bacteria; phylum Acidobacteriota; class Terriglobia; order Acidiferrales; family UBA7541; genus Palsa-295. Next base: position 6,046 of record DATEME010000570.1, read on the forward strand.
GGCGTCGGCAAGAGCGCGGGAGGCGGATTATTTCGAGTGGAGTTGGACGCGCCTTCAAAGCGTTCGCGGGCGAAAAACGCCCAGGTAGGACTGCACCTTTCGGGTACCGCGGCGGATGCGTCGGAGGCGATCGCAGCCGCAAATGCGTTTGGCTGGGATGTAGCTCGCGGATGGCAGCTTACAGGGCCGTTGCATTGTGACCTTCGCTGGGCGCCGGAAGAATGGCCATGGAAGGTTCGGCCGATTGGCAGCGTAACGGTGGGAGGCGCAGGAGATGATGGCGCTTCATTGCGCGCGCCATTTTTGAATTTGCCCGTCAGCGGGCTTGAGTTCCGCATGGATTTTAAGCCGGGAGAGCGGCACGTAACGCTCTCTGCGGCCCAGGCCTTCGGTGCGCATTGGAGCGGAACATTCGAACGTAGCGACGCCGCGCCCGAGTGGCAGTTTGCCTTGTCGGCGGACCAAATGACGGCGGCCGATCTTGATCGCTGGCTGGATCCGCAGTGGCGCGAGAGTTTTATCGATCGGATGCTGCCGTTTCTGAACCTGGGACCCGCGACAGCGGTGCCGGACAATTTGCGGGGCTCGGGCCGCCTCCGCGTGGACGAGTTTACGGCCGCGCCCTTCGTCTTTCAGAATCTGGCGGGAAATTTGACGATCAGCGGGCGCGACGTGACGCTCGATGGCGCCACCGCCACACTTTTTGGCGGCGAAGTTGGTGGGACGCTTGATGCGAAGCTCGCTGCAACGCCCGGTTATCGTGGACGCGCCACGTTTTCAGGCATCGATGTCGGCGCGCTTGGCGGCGGACGGGCATCGAATTCGGTGAATGCGACGGCGTTCGGCGGCAAGGCTTCCGGCGAGGCTGAGTTTTCCATGGCGGGGAACACCCGAAGCGACTTCGTCAATTCGCTTGAATGCAAAGGCACGGCGGACGTGCGCAATGTGGCGTGGCGCGGTGTGGCGTTACTCGATTCTTTGCAGGCGGGGAAGCTTGTCGACGGCGATAGTGCGTTCGATGGAGCCACATCGCAATTTGCGTGCGCCAGGGATGCGGTCGCGTTCAAGCAAATGGTGCTGATGAATGGACGAACGGAGATCGATGGCGCAGGAACAATCGATTTCGCACAACACCTGGATTTGCAGTTACATGTGGCGCAGGATGCGCCGGCGCCACACGCTTCCACGCAAGTTCCTTCGCGCACCGCGCAGGATGTCACAGTGACAGGAACACTCGCCGCCCCGCAATTCAGCCGCGTCATTGCCGGACGAAGGTCACGCTGACGACGTATGGATTTCTCACTGATTCCTCTTTCCCATACAGCACGCAAAGCAAGCTTTGCGCCGATTGTGGTTGTCGCTCTTTGTGGCACGGCCGCAATATGCGTTGCGAAGGATGCTCGGGTCTCGCTCGTGCCGAAATTTTCCGTGGGCGAGACGCTCATCTATCAAATCGAGATACAGACCGCGACGGCGGGAAGGACTGTTACTCCGATCATGAACACCGAAGGCGCAACGGCCGCCACGCTGAAAATCAGTATGCGCGAGCGGCTCGAGGTGCTGAGCGTGGACGCGCAGCCACAGGGCGAGTCGGTGCGATTCAAACTCACGTGGGACGATTCGCACGCCGGC
>DATEME010000571.1:0-2105 GCA_035275865.1 Candidatus Acidiferrales bacterium
AAGCCTGCGAACGCTCACAATCACAGGCATCCGCGTGCCGTCGCGCCGGGGCAACACGAATTCGAAACGATTGTGCTCTTGGTTGCGCGCCTCCTGCGTCAGGATGATGTTGTATTCTTCCGGGGAATAGAAATGTGCGGCAGTGAGTCCCACCACTTCGTTCGGTGAATTACCGATCATCCCCGAAAGGCAGGAGTTGATGTAGAGAATATGGTGGCAATCGTCTGCCAGGAGCACGCCCTCATTCAGGGTGTCGAATAGCGTCTCCATCTGCAAGAGCCATTCCGGTTTTTCGATTTCCACGGAGCCCCTCAGGGTGCGGATGTGTCGCGACGATCTACGTAGTATACGCACGGAATGGGCTAATTTTGTCCATATCCGATTAGAAATGAACCCTCGACGATTTCGCTTAGAATAGATGTTTCAAGGTGCGAGAACGATTGCGGCGGCCGCGAAAAGAGCGGAGTCCGAACCGTGCGTCCGAGCATCTGATTCTGTTTAAACAAGCAGCTTCGACAGATTAACGGGAGATTCGGGGATGTTGCGAAGGCTTGGAGTATTTACCGGCGTTGCCGTATTCGCGGTAGGCATGGTGGCAGGCTTGAACGGCTGCCGGGGAGGGGCGGAAGCGAACTCGCCCGCCGGCGGATTCGTACCGACCGTGGATGTGGCGCCGGTGCAGCAGCGGGACGTGTCGCTGACGAGCGAATGGATTGCGTCGTTGGACGGCTACGTGAACGCACAGATTCAGCCTCACGTTTCGGGCTATTTGATCCGGCAGGAATATAAGGAAGGGTCGTTCGTTCATAAGGGCGATGTGCTCTTTGAGATTGACCCGCGTCCATTTCAGGCCGCTTTGGATCAGAGCAAGGGGCAATTGGCGCAGGCTGAAGCGCAGATCAATCAGGCGCAGGCGCAATTAGCGAAAGCTGCGCAAGACGTGGCGCGGGATACGCCGCTCGCCGAGGCAAAGGCGATTGCGCAGAGCCAACTCGACGACGATCTACAGGCGAAGGCGGGCGCGACGGCCGCAGTTACCGCCGCTGAGGCTGCGACGACTGCGGCGAAGGCGGCCGTTGAGCAGGCGCAGCTGAATCTCTCGTTTACGAAGATTACTTCGCTGATCGATGGCGTGGCGGGAATCGCGCAGGCGCAAATCGGCGACTTGGTGAGCACGAATACCGTGCTTACGTCCCTATCGCAGGTGCAGCCGATCAAAGTGTATTTCTCGATGAGCGAGCAGGATTATTTGCACGCGCAAGCGGGACACGACGGAAAGGTGCGCGGCGACGTGCTGCCGTTGGCCGGTGTGCCCCTCACGTTGATACTGGCAGACGGCAGCGTGTATCCGCATACGGGGAAAGTATTGTGGACGGATCGCCAGGTCGATGCGAGTACCGGAACGATTCGCGTGGCGGCGGCGTTTCCGAACGACAACAACGTTTTGCGGCCGGGCGAATATGGACGCGTGCGGGCCGTTACGGACGTCAGGCGCGACGCTCTGGTCGTGCCGCAGGCGGCGGTGACCGAACTGCAGGGGACATACTCGGTGGCCGTGGTTGGACCGGACAATAAAGTGGGCGTCCAGCAGGTGCAGGTTGGGCCGCAAGTGGGACCGAATTGGATTATCACGCAGGGACTTCATGCGAACGAGCGGGTGATGGTGGGCGGGCTGCAGTACGCGCGCCCCGGAGCCACGGTAAACCCCAAACCCGTCGCGGCAGCAGCGCCGGAGGGGCAGTAGCCTCATGGCGAAGTTTTTTATTCGGCGTCCTATCGTCGCGATCGTGATCGCGATTATCACCATGCTTGCCGGTATTGTATCGATTGTCCGTTTGCCGGAAGCGCAATTTCCAGACATCGTTCCGCCACAGATTATCGTTTCAACCACGTATCCGGGCGCGGATGCGCAAACTGTGGAACAGTCCGTTGCAACGCCGATCGAGCAGCAGATGAACGGCGTGGACAATATGCTGTACATGCAGTCAACCAACGGGAATGACGGCACGATGGCGTTGACTGTGACGTTCGATGTGGATACGGACGTCAACACGGACGAAGTGAACGTTCAGAATCGCGCGGCGCAGGCTTCGCCCAATTTGCCG
>DATEME010000572.1:0-5457 GCA_035275865.1 Candidatus Acidiferrales bacterium
TTTCGCTTCATTTTCAAGGCGGTGGTGATACCTCTACATTTCTTCGTTTTTATAGAGGTACGGAAAAATCCGCCGGATCCCACCTGTTCAAGCCCCGCGACCGGGGCTTTTCTTTTGGCACCAAACCCCGGCGTGCCATCATCGGCGCGGCTTTCCGAAAGCAACCGAAGTGCTGCGTTGCTGCGAAGCGCCGCTATGTGCCATTAACGGAAGTGGCTACTTCACTGCACTCGGGGCGAAGCTGGACGTACGTGCAGCAAGCACCGCCTTGGCGACAGGATCATTTGGAAACTCGCCCAAGATATCCCGATAGCGCCGCGCAGCTTCCTCCAGGTCGCCCTTGTCGAAGGATTTCGACGCGGCCCAGGTCATTTCGCTCAACCTTTTGTCCGCCGGTCGAATGGCGAGTTCCGGATCGTCGCTCTTTGTCATTCCGAGCAACTCGTAGACCATGAATTCCTGCTTGCGGCCCTTGACCTGAACGCGCCGCAGTGGCCGTGCCACGACCTCGGATGCCACGGCATCGAATACGCTGTCGCTGATGCAGATCGTCGTGCCGAACGTCTTGTTCATGTCTTCGAGCCGCGCCGCCACGTTCACGCCGTCGCCCATCACCGTATAGCTGAAGCGTTCGCTCGAACCGACGTTGCCCACCAGCACGTCTGCGGTATTGAGGCCGATGCGTATGCGCAACGGTGGCTTTCCTTCCGCTCGCCAAGCCTCATTGACCCGCTCCATTCGCCGCGCGGCTCGCAGGGCTCCGACGCAGGCGCGCAGAACGTGGTCCGACAGCGCCCCCGGCGCGCCCCAGAAAGCCATGATGCCGTCCCCGATGAACTTATCGACCGTGCCCTTCTCCTCTGAGATCGCGCTTGAGACCTGCTCGAAATAGACGGACATCCGCTCCAACAACGCATCCGGTGTTGATTGCTCGGCGTGCGTCGAAAAGTTCTCCAGGTCGGAAAACAGAATGGTCAAATTGCGCTTTTCCACCCCGAGGGCGAGCGGAATGCGCGACTTAATCAGTCCCCTGACCACGTCCACTGGGGCAAAGCGTGAAAACGATTGGAGCGAATTGCGTAGCAGCGAAGCCGCAGATTGAAGTTGTGCGATTTCCCGGACCTTGGAGGCGCGGTGCGCAGGCTGCTCGAATGACAAGTTTTCAACAGACTTTAGTTCCTGCGAGATGTTTTCAATCGGCTGCGATAGTCGTCGGGATAGCAAATAAATCAGGAAGAGCTCGGCAATTGACAGAGCAACAATGATGATGAGGATCTGCCGATTGGTCGCCTTGAGCCGCCCAATGAAATCGTCTGTTGGCGTGATGACGACGGCTTCCCACGGACGAGCGAAGTTCTCCGGGAAGCGGGCAAAGGAGGCGCTCAGTTCTTGGCCGTTGCGAGGCGACCGAAACAGGAAATCATCCTGGTTCGTCTGCTTCTGCAATCGGTAAGCCTCGCGCACGTCGTCGTCAGCGATGTTCTCCAGTCGCGCCACTTCTAACTTTCCATTCGACAACCGAACGCTCTTTTGCTTATCGGACGCCGCGATGATCTTGCCATCTTTCGCGTCGGCAATGATTGTCGTGCTGTGCGGACTGGCGCTGTGAGACGCCAGGAACCGCGTTAAGACATCGAGCGTAATGCTCGTCCCTGCGCCGCCGATAAAAGCCCGGTTCTGATAGACAGGAAATCTCATGTTGATGATGGGGTAGCCGGTGTCCGAGTTGATCTCGGGGTCTGCGATAGCCAAGTCCCCCGATGCCTTTGCCGACGGATACCCAGAGATAGCGCGGTAATCGACGGTGGTCGGAACCGCGTATTCGCCAACGACATGGCCCCAAGTGTCGAAAAACGTTCTGTGTCTGCTGCGGCTAGTTCCGACGGAGAAGTCGTCGATGAAGTTCATGTGCCAGTTAGCCGTTCGCGGGATTTTGGGATCGGACCGCCGTCGATCATCGTCGATCCGCGTCACCGCTCGATGATAGCCATCCTCGAAGCTCACGAACGCAGCGTCGATCTCCTCTGCCGATGTTAATGTGCGGAAAAGAACTTCCCGGCTCCTATCGGTGCGGAATAAATCCGGGTCGGTCGCAACGACCTCCGCGAGCAAACGGAGCGTGCCGGTTACGCCCTGGATCATCCCTTCCACGTTTTCGATACTGGCCTGTCGCGTCTTTGCAACGTCATCTCTGAGCGTTGCCATCATCACTTCCGAATTCCGATAGTAGTTGTAGGCCAGGATGAATATGAGAATGGGAATGCTGAGACAGACAAAGAATCCCGCCATGATCGTGCTGAGCTTCGGCTTTTTCAGAGCGAGCTCCGGGCGATGGCTGATCCAACGGTATAATAGCCTGAGCACAATTGACCGATCCAGAAACGCGCCCGAGGAGTGCCAGCTTGAACCATGCGGCGACACCGTTGCGACCCGCCCCGTAGACGAGCCCGTTCGACAGCCGCGCATCGCTCAGCATACCAGAGCTTCGATATGAATTGACGATGTTGTGCCGGGCTATAGGACGGCATCAGGGGGCTAGATGTCCGCTTTGGGTCATTCACGTCATTCCCGCCATCGCGGCCTGTCCGGTTCGCCCCAAGAGCGGACACTCGGACAAATCCCGCGTTTATGAGTACACACACTAGCGGGCGCGCTGCTCGTTCTGAAACTTTCCGGTTTTTCCGCTGTAGCTTTGGCTAATGTATTGCGCCGCCCGGCAGACGCACGGTGAACACCGAGCCCTTGCCCGGCTCGCTCGTCACTGTCACATCGCCGCCCATCATACGGGCGAGCTTGCGCGAGAGGGCAAGGCCGAGCCCAGTGCCGCCGTAGCACTGAGCGGTCATGGCGTCGGCCTGGCTGAACTCCTCGAACAGTCTGGCCTGCTGCTCAGGAGTCATGCCAATGCCAGTGTCGGCGACGGCGAACTCAATCCAGCTGCCTCCGTTGGTGACACTGCGCGCTCGCAGCCTGACCTCGCCTTCCTTGGTGAACTTGCAGGCATTGCTTAACAGGTTGAGCAGTATCTGTCGCAGCCGCATGGGGTCCACGGTCAAAGCCCCGAGGTTCTCTTGGGCATCGACGACGAGGCGGTTCTTGTTCTGCTCGGCCAGCTGTCCCGCGGTGCCGATGACCTCGTTGATCAGCGGTGCTAGCTGCACGGTTTGTGGGTTGAGCTCGAGCTTTCCGGCCTCGATCTTCGAGAGGTCGAGTACCTGATTGATGAGGCCAAGCAGGTGAGTACCGGCGCGGTTCACGCGCTGCAGTGGCTCCTGCGCCTTTTCTGTTCCAAAGCGCGCCGCGTTTTTGACCATCATCTCGGTCAGTCCGATGATGGCATTGAGCGGCGTGCGCAGCTCGTGGCTCATGCTGGATACGAACTGAGACTTGTGCTCGCTTGCCATTTGGAGCTGGCGGTTCTTGTCTTGGATCTCATCGAACAGGCGCACATTCTCGATCGCGAGTGCCGCCTGGTCGGCGAAGGTTTGAACCAGTTCGATCTGCTTTTCGGTGAACGGCCGGACCTCAGAGCGCGTCAATGTCAGAACGCCGACCGGGATGCCCTCGCGCAACATCGGCACGCCGAGGACCGTGCTGTGGCCGCCCAACCTCTGGGCCTCCGCCCAGGTGTAGTCCGGGTCGGCCAAGACATCGGCGATATGGACCACCTGGCGTTCCAGCAAGGCCCGCCCAGTCGCCGTCCCGCGTCCCCACTCGACGGGCATAGCCTTGACATATTCGATGAACTCGGACGAGTAACCGTAAGCCTCCGCGAAGAAGAGCACCCCGTCCTTCTGCCGAGTTATCGTGGCGTAGTCGGCGCCACAAAGGCGGCCAGCCGATTCAACGAGCGTTTGCAGCACCGACTTCAGATCGAAGGTTGAGCGGCTGATGACCTTGAGCACGTCGGCGGTGGCGGTCTGCTGCTGGAGCGACTCGCTCAGCTCACGCGTGCGCGCCTGCACCTCGTCGAACAGCCGCACGTTCTCGATGGCGATTACCGCCTGATCGGCGAAGGTTTCGACCAGCTCGATCTGCTTGTCGGTGAAAGGCCGCACGACTGGCCGTGACAGGACAATGACGCCTATTGGCATTCCTTCCCGCAACAGCGGGACGCCCAGCGCCGTGCGATATCCGCCAATCCTCTGGGCCTCGATCAATTTGTAATCCGGCTCAGCGAGAACATCATGAACATGAGTTGTTCTGCCTTCCAGCGCCGCTTGCCCGGTGACCGTTCCTGGACTTATCGGAATCGGGTGACGTTGCATGTACTCGTCGTGGGCGGACGAGAAGCCGTAGCTGGCGACGATTTCGTAAAATCCGTCTTTCGGACGGAAAATGTTTGCCGTTTGCGCCTCGCACAGCCGCGCCGCCGACTCGACCAGCGTGTCGAGCACGGCCTGCAGGTCGAACGTCGAGCGGCTGATGACCTTCAGCACGTCGGCGGTCGCGGTCTGCTGCTGCAGCGACTCGCGCAGCTCGTTGAGCAAGCGGGTGTTCTCGATAGCGATGACGGCCTGCCGCGCGAAGTTCGTCACCAGCTCGATCTGCTTGTCGGTGAACGGGCGGACCTCCTGCCGGTAAATGCCGATGACGCCAATCAACTCGCCTTCCTTTAGCATCGGGACGAAGAGAAATGTGCGCGCGCCGGCAGATTCGACAAGGGCGACCATGCGGGGATGACGACGTTCGATGTAGGCTGGCTCCTCAGCGAGGTCGGAAATGTGGACGACCGCTTTGGTTTCCGCGACGCGGGCGAGCGGGGTATGGGGAATATCGCGTAGGTCAACCGTAGGCTCCCGCCGCCACCGCTCGGCATAGGCCGTCGGCGCACCATGCAGCGCGGCTATGCGGAAAGCATCTCCCTCACGAACGAGCAAATTGCCGAACTTCGCCTGGCAGAGCCGGATAGCGTTCGCCAGGATGGTCTCGAATACGGGCTCCAACTCGCCAGGCGAGCTTGAGATGACCTGCAGCACCTCCGACGTCGCCGTCTGCTGCTCCAGGGCCTCGGCAAGCTTCTTATTCAGGTCGGCGTTGGCTGCGCGAACGCGGTCAACGTCAGTTCTCGCCTTCGTTCTCGTCGAACGACGGCTGCGGGCATGCGTTCGGTTCTTCGCCCCTTTGCGAGACAAGATCACCTCGTCGGCACAGTCACCGGTCCACCCTTTCGGTCGGGCCAGCCAAATCGAGCCTATCAATCCTAACAGGACCGCACGATGAACTCGCGGTGGTGTAGCGGTAGGGACGTGCGTTTCATAGCACGCCCCCCGCCCAGATCCGTACGTGCGGCTTTCCCGCATACGGCTCCTGCCTCGGGTGGGTAACGGCACAAGTCGCCGTATACGCTCCAGCGCCTTTGACACGCGACCCTGGCTCTGAGTCCAGTACGTGCTTTGCTGGTGCGTATTCCCCTTGGCCCCCGCCCTTCGCTCCACCGACACCGCTGCGACCGCC
>DATEME010000573.1:0-2214 GCA_035275865.1 Candidatus Acidiferrales bacterium
CAATGTTAAGTCACGGCCTGCCAAGGTTGGTGACAAACTGACAACCCACCACTTCAATACTGGCACTAGAGGGTTCGCTGCGCCGGAGGATGCCAACACAGCAGTTTGTGTTCTTCCAGGAACGGAACTCGCCTTTGCCAGGGAGGTAGGTTGTCGGCCGCGCAGTTTGCTCGGCTGGAAAGCAAGTACAGTTAATCACACGACGGCCATCTTCAGGCAAATCAACAAGGACGACCCGCGAACGCATCATGATGCGTTGGAATTTCCGAACGGGCAGATCGTGCTCTTAACTGACCTGTTTGAACATCAGGAAGCAACAGTGCTCCAGCTTCCGGCACAACCTGCTACCGCGGCCGAAGCGGCAGCCCAGGAACGGGTCGCGCTGGTCGGCTGATTTGCAAGCTGCAACAGTGTTCAGGCCGCCCTCGATTGGGCGGCCTGTTTTGCGCGCCCACATAGTCCGGCGGGTCCGGGTGCCGCGGCGGCCGTAGAAGATCTCGAAAAACTCGGGGTCTCATTTGCAGGGTGCCGCGTCAAAAAGGCCGGCAATGACGAGCGGAAAGGCCACGCGGCTGAATTAACGAATTGTTAACTATAACTTTGCAACACTGGCCGCATCTTCAGAACCGCTCATTTAGGCGATCATCCGCGGAGCAGGGCGAACAACATGTCCGCGAATTGTGCGACCTGGACTTCGGAGCGCATCGAACTGCTGAGGCGTTGCCTCCATGCCGGCCTTTCATGCGGCCAAACCGCCCGCGAGATCGGAGTCACCCGCAACGCGGTCATTGGCAAGATGAACCGCCTCGGCCTATCACGACCCAAGGATGTGATCGGGAGCCAGCTGGAGCAAAGGCATGCCGCAAGGCTTGCGCGCCAGAAGAATACACGAACTTTTCGCCCAAAACATCCGCGCCTGAACATCTTCGCCCAGCATGAGATGCTGTTGGCGGCGTTCCCCAGGCAGCCGCGTGCCGAAGACATTCCCATCTACAATGGGCGCGGATGCACGCTGTTCGAGCTCGGCCAGGGGAAATGCCGCTGGCCGATCAGCAACCCGGGCGCCGAGGACTTCTGCTTCTGCGGGAACGAACCAGTCAAAGGATTGCCCTATTGCCCGGGGCACGCGCGCATTGCATATCGGTCGGTCGGTCGGCAGCGCAGCAGCGCGGGTGCGTGAGCATACCACCGCAGCCGCGCCGCCGAGAGGTGCCGGCAAACTCCATCTGCCGCGCTGCTACTGGAAGCAGCGAGCGTTGTCATGCCTCTGATCAATGGCGTAAGCGCCCCCGACCCGCAGGATGGGTGACAGCCCGACTGCTTTCGCATCTCGAAGCGGAAAGGCTCTCGCCTATCGTTCCGGCCCGATAAATTGCTCGCCATCGCTGACGAGGTGATCGAATGACACGTCGTTCGCCAAGAGCTGGCGGGAGCAGCCAAGAGAGGCCCCGCCTCGCTGGGAAGGAACCTGGCGCGTATCGTGCCACTACAATGTTCGTGCACTTTCGCGAGACGCCCTATGGGCTGGCAATGAGCTTGGTTGAGAACCGCCGGGAGAACGGCAGGATTTGCCACGAGCACGTCGCGAGCTTGGGCTCGATCGAGACGCCGCCATCGGTGGCCGCCCGCATTGAGTTCTGGCGCGGGTTGCACGAGCGGCTGGCCCAGCTCTCCAACCGGCTTGACGCCGAGACGCGGGGCAAGGTCATGGTGGCGGTGCACGCTCGGGTCCCAATGGTCACGCCGGAGGAGCAACCCGCATCATAGATCGCCCGGTCATGTCCACTAACCGGACAGTGAGCCGACATCGCCGAATGATTGAGTGACCCTTGCATGTCGGCCTTAGCCTCAAACCGCGCGATGGAAGTGTGGTATAATCCCTCCATTGCATGAATGACCCCAACCGGAGGGGTCACATGGCAAGCTACATCGGACGACGGAAATTCTTGGCCACGCTCGGCGGCGCGTCCGTATGGCCGCTCGCGGCGCGTGCGCAGCAGTCACGGCTGCCGCGCATCGGCGCGCTCGTGTTGACGAGCGTGGATGCGCAGGCTTTCGGCAAGGAATTAAGCGACGGACTTCGCGAGCTTGGCTACGTCGAAGGACAGAATTTTGCCCTCGAGGTCCGTTCCGCGGAGGGAAACGCTGATCGGCTGCCGGAGTTGGCGGCGGAGCTCGTCAGCCTCCGGGTTGATGTGATCATGGCGGTCTACA
>DATEME010000574.1:0-2635 GCA_035275865.1 Candidatus Acidiferrales bacterium
AGCGTCAGTCGGCAGTCAGCGAACCGCCTCTCAAGCGATGCGCGCAGCGCCCGCGCTTTCTCCTCACTGCGGCAGTGGCATATCGCATCATCGGCATAGCGCTCGAAGGGGACGCCCGGATGGCTCCGACGCATCCACATGTCAAACGCGTAATGGAGAAAGAGATTCGCCAGGAGGGGACTGACCACTCCCCGAATGCAAAAGGTAACTTTCATCGCCGACCCGAAGTTTGCCATTTGAGGGTAGCGGCGCGCCGCCGGCGGACGACGTTGGCGCTTGAGCCGGGATCGAGTGCCGGATCGTGATGGTGTCATTGTCGACCAAGACTTCTTTGACTAGGAGGCGGACGACTTTTTGCCGCTCAGCGATTTCCAGCTTTTCCGCTGACTGGCGTAGCCGCTGGAGGAACGCGGTTAGGGTTTCGGCCAGTCGGAGAAACGATATTTGGTCGGCGGCCTGATCGAGGATCGCCTGCCGTTCCGCCCGCACGGATTGCTCGCGGGCGCGCAGTTCCGGCATCCGACGGCGCAGTTCGTCGAGGGGCAGGAGATCTTCCTGGTACGCCGTAAGCAACCGTTCGATGCTTTTCCTGATCCGTGTCAACTCGCGCTCGAGGGCTTCTCGCCTTCGCTTTGTCGGTTCCGCCACGCGGGCTGCGTCAAGGCGCCGATCGAGTTCGGCCCGAATGAGCGTTGGGTCTTCGATCAGGTGAATAACTTCCTGCCACACGATCTGGTCGAGCAGGTCTTGGCGGATCGGCCGGCTGTCGCACACTGGCCCGCCGAGATGGCGCCAAACGTCGGAGCCGAGGCAGCGATAGTAATGGATCTTGCGCGCGGAGGTGCGGGCTGACGTCCGCGACAGCGCATAGCCGCATTTGCGGCAGGATACCAATCCTTGGACGATGCTGGGTTCGATGGTCCGGCGGGGTGCGAAGCGCTTGTTGTCCGCCAGCCGCTCCGCCACCAGAGCGAAGGTGTTTTCACTGACAATCGCCGGGACCGGTATTTCGATCCATTGGTCACGGGGCCGTTCGTGACTGCTGCTTTTGTCCCCATGGACCGCCCGCCCCGACAAGCGGAACGGCTTTGTTACCTTTTGCCTCGGACCGGTCTGCGTCTTGTTAAAGCAGGCCGTTCCCTTATAGGCCGGGTTGCGCAGGATTCCCCAGACGACCGATCGTTCCCAGCGAACTCGCCGACGGGTGGGGACCCCCATCCCGCGTAGCAGTCGGGCTATCGCGCCGATGCTCAGGCCGCCCACCGTATATTTGTCGTAGACCAGCCGCACGACTTCGGCTTCCGCGGCATCGATCTCGTAGCGTGCCGGTGCCTCGCTGGTCTTGCGGATGTAGCGGTAGCCATAGGGCGCACCACCCAGAACTGAGACTTCTCCGGCTTTGGCGCGATGGCGCTTGCCGCGGCGCGACCGTTCGAGAATCTGCGCCCGTTCGTATTCAGCAATCATGCCCTGGAACTGCAGCATCAGTTGATCTTCGGGCGTGCCGGAATGTGGCGCCTTCAGAAAGATCGTCTCGGCTCCGTGACGGGCAAACTCTTCGGTCAGCAGGACTTGATAGGCATATTTTCTGCTCAAGCGGTCGGGTGAATGGATCAGAACCGCCTCAATGTGACCCTCGGCGGCGAGATCGCGCAGTCGCTCCAGCCCTGGCCGCAAAAGACTGGCGCCGCTAAAGCCCTCGTCCTCGATCACCCAGTCATCAGGTACGCTGTAGCCCTGCTCGCGTGCGAAGTCGATCAGTGCCGCCGTCTGACTGGCGATCGTGTTCTCCTCCTTCTGCTGCTCGGAAGATACTCTGGCGTAGATCGCGGCAGCCTTCATCGCGCTTCCCCCTCACGCTGTGATCGACGCCAATGGCACGAACCCATTCTGGAACCAGGATCCCGTAGACCTGCTCCAGCTTGATGGCGAGGAGACGGTCAAACGCATGCTCGAATTGGACGCTGCGATCGTGGCCGCGCCGTTCAGCCATTGCCGCCGGCTTCGCCGAGAAACGCCCGCAGCGCTCGGCTCACCATGTCGCTGATCGTTGTTCCTTCGGCCGCCGCCCGCTCTCGGACCGCGTCCACTAGGCTGGGCGGCAGCTTGAACGTCACTGCTGTCGCCGTCTCGACAACCGGCACCGGTCGGCCGATCAACTGGGCCTCTTCGATGTATCGATAGGCCTGACGGCGCGACATGGCGAACTGGCGCGACAACGACAAGGCAGCCTCCCCCACGCTCTGTCCTCGCGCGAGCAACCTGTGGGCCGCATTGAGACGTTCCGCCTTTTGCGCATCGGTCGATCGCGACATCTGCCATATGAATATTACCTTTTGTGGCGCAAATCAAGCACACAACGAGAACGATCCAGCGCAATCACCCGATCAAAGCAGAAGTTACCTTTTGCGTTCGGGGAGTGGTCAGTCCCCTCCTGGCGAATCTCTTTCTCCACTACACGTTCGACATGTGGATGCGCCGGAACTTCCCGGACATATTGTTCGAGCGCTATGCCGATGATGCGATCTGTCACTGTCGTGATGAAGACCAAGCCACAGCACTGCGGACTGCTCTTGCGACGCGGTTTGCTGAATGCGGACTGACGCTGCATCCTGAAAAGACGAAAATCGTCTAT
>DATEME010000575.1:0-10083 GCA_035275865.1 Candidatus Acidiferrales bacterium
CGCGCCGGCGCCCGTCGTGGCCTTGGTTGCCTTCGGCATCTGGAATTCGAGCATGCCGTTCTTGAGCGTTGTGGTGACGCGTTCGTTATCGACTTCGGCCGGCAGATCAACCACGCGCAGGATTTCGTCGGACCGATACTCCTGATAGAGAGTCTTCGCCTTTTCCCACTTCGCGGTAGTTTCGCGCTTGCCGGTGATCGTCAGTTGAGTGGGTTCCACGCGGATTTCCAGATCCTTTTCGCTGAAGCCGGGCACTTCGGCCTGGACCGTGAGCGCGTCTTCCGTTTCGGATATGCTGATTTTCACCGGATGCAATAACTCGGCCTCAGCCGCGAACCAATTGTCGAGTTCATGACCGAGCGCGCCGCCATTGCCTTCGAAGATTTCGAACGCGCGACGCGCGATGTCGTTGTAGATGCGATCCAGCCGCTCGAAAATGCCGCGCGGCCCGGTGATCGTTATCGGTGTGGGAAGGGTTTCAAGTGCTGTCTTTGTTCCTGCAGCTTTTTCCGCCATATCACCATGCCTCTTCTTTCTTGTGAATTCGGTGCCTCCAGGCATCCAAGGAAAACTTAACGAATCCGAGGAAAGAGGGATGTGATGAGAATCACATGTAGGGTTCGGGGGGCTCTGTACTCGGCTGCGGGCGCCGGTGCTTCGGAGCGGCTATATTGATGCTTTCAGATGCGTTTAAAGGCGCGCTCGATTTCGCGGGTGGAATAGCGGAGCACAACGGGGCGGCCGTGCGGGCAGCTCATCGGGTACTCGGTTTTCGCGAGTTCGGCGAGGAGCCATTCCATTTTTGTGGTATCGAGCGGCGTGTTGACCTTGATCGCTGCGTGGCATGCTGTGGATGCGGCAATGTTGGATTGCAGCGAATCGATTGAGATGGACTGGTTTTCGCGCGCGATGCCATCGAGGATTTCGCAGAGGAGCTTTTCGGCGTCGCCGCTGGGAATTCCTGCCGGCGCGGCCTGAATCGCTACGCTGCGGACGCCCATCAATTCGGCTTCGAAACCGTTGGCGCGGAGTTCGTCGCCGATTTGCTCGAAGGTGGCGAGCTGGCGCGGATTGAGTTCCACGATCAGCGGGACGAGCAGGCGCTGGCCGCCGAGTTCGCCTTCGCGGCGCGCGCGCAGATGCTGTTCGAAAAGAACGCGTTCGTGGGCGACGTGCTGATCGATGATCCAAAGGCCTTCGGCATTCACGGCGACGATGAAACTGCTGTTCACCTGGCCGAGTGGCTTTAGATCCAAGAGATCCGCCAACGAGGGAATGCCGCTGGCGCTGGGCGCGTCGACGACCGGAGCGGAGTCGCCGTTTCCAATCGATTGCTGAGGCGTTTGCTGCTGCACGGGCCACGGGATGTTGAGGCCGCCGCTCGGCTCGAAGCCGAGGCGCTGCGCGAACGGCTGCCCGGGCGCGCCGCTCAAGCCGAAATCTTGCGTAAGCTGCGCGGTTGAATTGAGCAAATCCTGAGGGATCACAGCGCGAGGAGGTCCGTCGGCGGGGAAATCGCCGGAGTCAGTGTAAGGATTGGGAGCCGAGGCGGCGAGGGCGGCGCCGTATTCGCGATCTGTTGTGGCGGAGGGTGCCGGCGGCGCGAAGGGCTGAGCACCCATTGCCGCGCCCGCCGCACGCGCGGCGGGGAATCCGGGCACGGGCCGCGCGAGCGAGAGCGCCTGGCGAATCGCGTCGCGCGTGAAATCGTGAATAAATTGGGGATGGCGGAAGCGGACTTCGATTTTCGCCGGATGGACGTTCACGTCGACTTCGTGATACGGCAAATCGAGAAAGAGCAGCACGACAGGGAAGACGCC
Organism: Candidatus Acidiferrales bacterium; assembly: GCA_035275865.1. Lineage (GTDB taxonomy): Bacteria > Acidobacteriota > Terriglobia > Acidiferrales > UBA7541 > Palsa-295. Next base: position 1,821 of record DATEME010000575.1, read on the forward strand.
GGGCGGCGTGATATTGCGATAGGCCTCGCTGATCGCATGGAGGAGCAGGCGGTCGCGGACAAGGCGCCGGTTGACGAAGATGTAGATGCCGTTGCGATTGGTGCGCTGCACTTCCGGGCGCGAAACGAATCCGCTGACGCGCAGAGTGGCGGCTTGCTCGTCCGGCTCGAGTTGCGGTTCAGTGATTGCCGAGCGAACGGGCGCTTCAACGGCCGGAATTTCAGTTAGCTCGTCGAGCGCCTGGCGGCCGAAGACTTGATAGACGCGGTCGGCGAGCTTTTCAACGGGCGCGCAATCGAGAATCACCTGCGAGGGAGTTTTCAGCACGAAATGGCATTCGGGGTGCGCGAGCGCGTAATGCGTGACGAGCGAGGCGATGTGGCCTAGCTCGGTCGTTTCGGATTTGAGGAATTTGCGGCGAGCGGGCATGCAGTAAAAAATGTCGGAAACGCTGATGCAGGTGCCGCTCGGCGCGCCGGCGGGCTTCACGCCGACGAGTTTGCCGCCAGCGAATTCGACGCGCATGCCTTCGCCCTCTTCGTTGGTGCGCGTCTCGAGAACGAGGCGCGAGACGGCAGCAATGGAGGGCAAAGCTTCGCCGCGGAAGCCGAGCGTGGAGATGGAGATCAGGTCGTCCGCGCTGCGAAGCTTTGACGTGGCGTGGCGCTCGAAAGCGAGCAGAGCGTCGTCATGATTCATGCCGCAGCCGTCGTCCGTGATGCGGATGAGGCGCTTGCCGCCGGATTCGGTTTCGATGCGGATGGAATGAGCGCCGGCGTCGAGAGCGTTTTCGAGAAGCTCTTTGACTACGGAGGCGGGGCGCTCGACGACTTCGCCTGCGGCGATTTTGTTGGCGACGTTTTCCGGCAGGATGCGGATGCGGCTCATGCGTTCTGCTCTTTAGGAGGCCGGGGCTTCAGCCCCGGCGGTTGGCTCGGAATAAAATGGGCTTCAGCCCCTGAAGCAGCACGCAAATATTGCGCGGGCGTCGGGTCCAGCGAAAAGCTGCCATTCGCCGATGAATAAGGCCACTCTTCGGGGCGGGCCACGAGTTTAGCCCGGACGGGATTCATGCGGATGTATTCGACCTTCACATGCCAGTCGGCAGAACCGCGTATCGTCCAATCGAAAAAGCCTTCCTGCCAAATTACCATCTCTTGGCCGCGCGTCTTATGGATCGCATGGGAACTGCCACCCTTGACGAGTTGGATGGCCTTCTCAAGGCTCGTATTGGCAGAAGGCGTCAGCAGGATGTGAAAATGATTCGGCATCACAACGAATTCATGAAGGAGGAAAGCCTTTCGATCGCGGTAATTGAGGATGGTCCGAATAAGAATGTCAGCGACTTCGGCGACTTGGAAGACGGATCGCCCCTGCCAACACTTTGTGGTAACGAAATAGGAGCTCCCGGGTGCGGTGCGATGCTTTGGCGTAGACATTCCGAAGCTTTCTTCAGGGGCTAAAGCCCCAATCCTACATGCTCTTACGCCGGGGCTGAAGCCCCGGCCTCCTGAAACCCTCTGCACTTTCCCAGCACTAAAGGCCTTTCTAACTTTCCGCCACTCGCGTCAACGCATGCGTGTTCGCGTCAATGTGATCGACGCTCCATTTGGTTCCAAGTCTGCCGACGAAGGGAATTAGGTAGTGCGCCTGCGGGTTAGTTGGACAGGGGAAGTCCTGAGGAACGCCCACCGAGACCGAAACTGCCTCGAAGCGCACGCTCCATTTGCCGCCGCACCCGCACGGAATCTCCATGATATTTGGTCTTATCATGATTCCAAGCTCATCCATCTGGGATTGGTCGACTTCGCTGGGGGATTCGGCCATTAAATCGACGGCGGCGGTCGTTTTCGGGAACGCGATGACTTCGCGGATCGATTTTTCGCCCGCAAGGATCATCGCGACGCGATCGAGGCCGAGCGCGATACCGCCGTGCGGCGGCGTGCCGTACGTGAGCGCGTCGAGAAAGAAGCCGAATCGGCGCTTGGCTTGTTCGTCCGAGAGGCCGAGCGCTTTGAACATACGCGCCTGCACGTCTTGGCGATGAATCCGAATACTGCCGGAGCCGAGTTCGTTGCCGTTGAGGACAAGATCGTAGCCTTTCGATCGGCATTCCCATGGCGCGGTTTCGAGCTTGTCGAGATCTTCCTCGTAAACGCCGGTAAACGGATGCTGCGCGCTGACCCAGCGCTTCTCGGTTTCGCTCCATTCGAAGAGCGCGAAGCCGGTGATCCAGGCAAATTCCCATTTGGTGCGATCGATTTGGTTCAGTTTGTCGCCGAGATAGAGACGAATTTGTCCGGCGGCAAAGAGTGAGGTGTCGGTGTGCGGAATTTGTTCTTTGGCCGCTGCAGCCACAATGAGGTCGCCCGGCTTCGCGCCCAATTCGGCGACGAGCTTTTTGAGGCCGTCCACACCGAGATTCTTTTCGAGGGGAGACGAAACTCCCTCGGCTGTGACTTTAATTGTGTAAATGCCGCGGGCGCCCGCGGATTTTGCAAATTCGGAAAGCTCGTCGAGCTGCTTGCGCGACCATGAGGCGGCGCCCGGGGCGACGATGGCTTGCACGTTGCCTTCGAAACGCAATGCGGCGCGTGCGGGCTCGAAATGCTCGGTGACGCTGTGCAGTTCCATGCCGAAACGCATATCGGGCTTATCGGAGCCGAAACGGCGCAGCGCATCCTTGTAATCGAGATGGCGGAAGGGGCGCTGGATTTTCGCGCCGATCACGGCGCAGGCCGCCTCCATGACACGTTCTATCACGTCAAAGATATCTTGCTGGCGCGGGAACGACATTTCGAGGTCGAGCTGCGTGAACTCGAGCTGGCGATCGGCGCGAAAATCTTCGTCGCGGAAGCAGCGACAGATCTGGAAATAGCGGTCCATGCCGGAGATCATCAGAATCTGCTTGAAAATCTGCGGCGATTGCGGCAGCGCGTAAAACTGGCCGTGATGAATGCGGCTCGGCACGAGGCAATCGCGCGCGCCTTCAGGCGTAGAGCGCGTGAGGATCGGCGTTTCGATTTCGAAGAAGCCAAGATCGTTGAGCACTTTGCGAATTTCGAAAATAATGCGGTGGCGCAACTCGATGTTGTGGTGCAGGCGCGGGCGGCGCAGGTCGAGATAGCGATAGCGGAGGCGCGTCTCTTCACTGGCGGTTACTTCGTCTTCGATTTGGAAGGGTGGCGTCTTGGAATTGTTCAGGACGTGAAGTTTTGCGGCGACGACTTCGACTTCACCCGTCGGGATTTCGGGATTCGGCTTCTGGCGCAGGATCACTTTGCCTTCGACGGCGACAACGTACTCGGAGCGGAGATCTTCGGCTTTCGCATGCGCTTCGGGATGATCGGCGTTGAAGACGATTTGGGCAATGCCTGCGCGGTCCCGGAGGTCGATGAAGATGAGTTGGCCAAGGTCGCGGCGGCGATGGACCCAGCCCATGAGGACGACGTCCTGGCCGGCGTCAGAGGCGCGCAGGGCGCCGCAGTAGTGAGTGCGCTTTAGATTTCCGAGTATGTCGAGCAAGCTGTGTTTTTCTCCCCGCGTTCCAGCGATATCAGCGCATAGGATTGTGTCGCACCTACGGCGCTCTCACCCGTTATCAAATTGTACCCAGCCCTTACGGGCTGGGCTAAGTTGTGCCGCGCCTACGGCGCTTGTGCTGTCTGGCGCGACCATTGCGGCCATGTGTTTTGGGCGGCGCTTGGGCCACAAAAGCGAATTCTAAGTTCCGCGGCGCTCGGATTCGAGATATTCGAGCAGTTCAGGCTCGGCTAGTTTTTGTTGATTCGCGTCCGCGAGGCGCTTCAGCGTGTAGGTGCCGCTCGCGACTTCATCTTCGCCGATGATCAGGGCGTATTTTGCGCCGAGCTTGTCCGCGAGGCCGAGCGATTTTTTGAATTTCATCTCTTCGGCGGGAAGCTCGACGATCAGGCCGCATTCGCGCAGCTTGCGGGCCATGGCGACGGCCGTGGGATACGCTTTCTGTCCCATCCACGCGATGAACACGGCGAGACCGGGCAAATGCGGCAGCCTGCCGCTTTCCTGAATCGAGAGAATGGCTCGATCAGTGCCGATGGCGAAGCCGATGCCTTTCGTCGGCGGGCCGCCGAGCAGTTCGACGAGGCCGTCGTAACGGCCGCCACCGCAGACGGCGTTCTGCGAGCCGAGGCCGGCGGCGGTGACTTCGAACGTGGTGCGCGTGTAATAGTCGAGGCCGCGGACGAGGCGCCAATTTTCTTCGTAGGCGATATGGCGCAGCGCGAGTTCGTCTTTCAATTTGGCGAAATGCACGCGGCAATCCTCACAGAGATGATCGGAGATGCGCGGCAGTTTCTCGATGATCGGCTGCTCCTCGGGCAGCTTGGAGTCGAGCACGCGCAACGGGTTCGTTTCGATGCGGCGCTGGCTATCGGTGCCGAGCTGTTCTTTTACCTTGTGCAATTCGGCGCGCAGGAGTTCGACGTATTTCGGGCGGCATTCCTTGCAACCGATCGAATTGACGTACAGCGTGATATTTTCCAAACCGACGCGGTGGAAAAGCACGACGAGCATTTCGATTACTTCGGCGTCGATACCGGGCGCGTCGGATGGGCCGAGAACCTCTGCGCCCATCTGGTAGAACTGGCGATAACGGCCTTTCTGCGGGCGCTCGCGGCGGAACATTGGGCCGGAGTAGTAAAGCTTCACGTTGCCGGGAAGAGTGTGCATCCCGTGCTCGATGTAAGCGCGACAGACGGAGGCGGTGCCTTCGGGGCGGAGGCTCACATTCTCACCGATTGGGAAGTCCCATGCAGAAAAGCTGATTCGGTGTTCCAGGCCAATGTACCGGTCGTCTTTTTCGTTGAGTGCCGCCTTGTATAGGCGCAACTCCTCGGCGAGCCGGTCACGGCAAGACTCCGCGATCCGCGTCGACTCAATCTCACCCGATCGCATTGCTACTCCGACTTCTGACAGGAACATTTCCGCCCGTTCTAAGTAGGCATTCGCATCAGCGGCTTCGGAAAGGTTGGCCCTAAGCTTCTCGAACCGCTCAATGCGGCTTGAGACGAACGTATACATCTCCTTTTGAACAATGTCGGTATCCTCACCCACGGACCGAGCGAAGAGATCGGTGTCCTCCAACTCGGGGGTGCGGATGTCGCGGAAGCCGTAGGATTCGAAGGTTTCGCGGGCTTGGCGCTCGAACCAATTCCAGAGCAAAGAGTCTGGTGGGAGGATATCGCGCGTTCCTTTGATTGCCCTGAATTGTTTTTGCGATGACACGCTGCTTAATGCCCTCAACTTTCAAGTGGCTAGTATCGAGTGGCTAGTGGCTAGAGGCCGCCTAATTTTCGCCGTATGGCTGCAATCATCTTTTGAATTTCGTGAACGCCTTCTATCGGCGCCTCAGCGGCTTCTTGATTACAGAAGCCCAACTCCAGGCTGAGCAACAGCAAAGTCTCCAATTCCGCGAGCGATCCGCTTGCGCGAGATAGAAAGTGCATGAAATCGCTTGTTGCATGCCGCGCTTGCCCTTCGGCGATATTCGACGGAATCGCCACTGATGCACGGCGCATCTGGGCCACGATTACGTAACGCTCAGTTGGCGGAAACGTTTCCGTAAGCAAATGGAGAGATTTAGCGAGCAGCATCGATTTCTGCCAAACGATTAAGTCCTTATAGTGTTTTGGCTGCGAAGATTCGGCCAAAGCCGCCCCCGGTTTGTCTAGCCACTCGCCACTTGATACTTGCCACTGCCTTTAAAGAATCTCCACAACAGGTCCTGCACCGGCGCCGCTCAATTCGGCGGCGCGTGCGGCGACGTTGCGGGCGACTGTGAAGATGCTCTTGCCGCCTGGTGCATCTTCACCGAGCGAAGCGACGGGCTTGCCGGTATCGCCGCCGATGCGGATTTGGGGATCGATTTCGATTTCGCCGAGGAGCGGCACGCCAAAAGCTTTGGCCATGTGCGCGCCTTCGCCGTGGCCGAAGACGTCAATGCGGCCGTTGCAGTGCGGGCAAGAAAAGTAGCTCATGTTTTCGACGACGCCGAGAATTTCGACGTTCACCTGCTTGAACATTTCGACCGCCTTGCGCACATCCGCGAGCGCCACGATAGAGGGCGTGGTGACGATCACGGCGCCCGTGAGCGCAACGCTTTGAATCAGGCTGAGCTGCACGTCGCCCGTCCCTGGCGGCAGATCGACGATGAGATAGTCGAGTTCGCCCCAGCGGACGTTTTTCAGAAATTGCTGCATCACGCTATGGAGCATTGGACCGCGCCAAACGAGCGGCTTGTCGCCGGGGTTCAGAAGGCCCATCGAGATCGTCTTCAGGCCGTAGGCTTCGACCGGGACGATCGTTTGCTGATCGGCCATGCGAGGCTGCTCGTTGGCGCCGAGCATTACCGGCACGTTGGGTCCGTAAACGTCCGCGTCCATCAGGCCGACGGATGCGCCCATCTTTTGCAGTGCGATGGCGAGATTCACGGCGACGGTCGTCTTGCCAACACCGCCTTTGCCGCTCGCGACGGCGATAAGATTTTTCACGCCCGGAAGCGTAGCGCGCACGGGCGCTTGGCCTGGTTGCGGGCCGTGTGCGTGCGGGCGTTGCGGCGGCGGGCCTTGAGGCGCCGGCGCCTCGAAGCGGACTTCTACATTAGTGACACCAGAAACTTTGCCTACCGCCGAGCGAATGTCTTTCGCAATGGCGTCGCGCATGGGCGAAGGCGGCATCGGCAGGGAAACGGAAATATTGCCACCAGCCACCGCGATGTCTTTCACCATGCGCAGCGTGACGACGTCTTTTCGCTGCACCGGATCGATCACCGTGCGCAGAGCCGCGAGCAATTCGGATTCGCTGGGCGCGTTTTGCATGAAATCCTTTCGAGCGGGCGTACACACTACCGATGCAGTGCCATCCGCGCGGGATTCCATTCTAGACGGGACGGAACGAGGCGGCAAGGGAAGGCCGAATCGATCGCGGGTTGATGTATGCCATAGCGATCTATAAAATGAACGCGGGGCGGGGAGATACAAATGCGATTGCGCGCTGCCTTATACATAATTCCGACGATTCTGCTGGCTGGCGTTGTTCTTTCACTCAACGCGCAAGCGCCGTCGGCAACCCACCACGCATCGGCGAACCGCGCCACGACGAGCAAGCCTGCCGACCTGCCGCTGATTGATCTGGATGGATACAAGAAGATTCTTGCAACGTACAAAGGCAAGCCGCTGCTTGTGACGTTTTGGGCGACGTGGTGCGAGCCGTGCCGGTATGAATATCCGACGATTGTCGAGTTGGCGAAGGAATACAAGCCGAAGGGACTCGCCGTTGTCGGCGTCAGCTTCGACAACAATGCCGATATGCATCTCGTTCGCGATTTTCTGGCGAAGAATAAGCCGGATTTTCCGAATTACCGGCAAAACCCGGATATTGACGTGGATGCGTTTTACGTGGGTGTAAGGCCGGAGTGGACGGGTACGATGCCCGAGACACTTTTTTACGCGCGCGACGGGCGCATCGTTGGGCATTATGAGGGCGAGCAAACGCGTGCGGATTTTGCGAAGGCGATTGAAGCGACGCTGGCAGCGCATTGATTCAGTAGTTGGCGAAAAAGGGCGCAGCAAGCAGCGCCCCTACGACAAAATTTGGGGGCGGAATCATGCTTCAAACTCACGGCAACAAGCTGACGTGGCTGGGACACGCGGCGTTTCGCATCACGACGGCGACGGGGAAGGTGGTGATCGTCGATCCGTGGGTGCAATCGAATCCGATGTGCCCGCCGGAGCTGAAGTCATTTGAACGCGTCGATACGCTGCTGATTTCCCACGGGCACTTCGATCACATCGCGGATGCCGTCGAGCTGGCGAAGAAGCATACGCCACAGGTGGTCGCGATTTATGAGACGTGCGTCTGGCTGCAATCAAAGGGCGTGACGAACACAAGTCCAATGAATAAGGGTGGCACGCAAAAAGTGGGCGAGCTGGAAGTGACGATGGTCCACGCGATCCACTCGTGCGGCATCCAGGACGGCGATAAGATTATCTACGGCGGCGAGGCGAGCGGCTACGTGGTACGGCTGCCCGGCGGTCTGACCGTTTATCACGCGGGTGATACAGCCGTGTTTGGAGACATGAAGCTGATCGCGGATCTTTACAAGCCGGATGTCGCACTGTTGCCGATTGGCGATCATTTCACAATGGGGCCGCGCGAAGCGGCGCTGGCGATTCGGCTGCTTGGCGTGCGCCACGTGATTCCCATGCACTTCGCGACGTTTCCT
>DATEME010000576.1:0-4745 GCA_035275865.1 Candidatus Acidiferrales bacterium
CCTGAGACGCTTCCCGCAGCCGAACCCGCGGCGCAGACCCCCACTTCATTCCGCGCGCATTGGCTCGTTGCCGCCTTGGGCATCGTCCTGCTGGCAAACGCCACTATCGGCACCTACATCCGCAACTACATCACCACGTACGCAATCGCGACGCTTCACATGGCGTCGAACATCGCCTTCGCTGCAACGGTCGTAAACGGCTTGGTCGGCATTCTCGCTGGCCTTTGGGGTGCCATTCTCTCAGACCGTTTCGGCCGCAAGCCTGTAATGCTCATTCCCGGTATCCTTCTTCTCGCGGCAATTTTCCCGGGGTTCTTCATCATCGCTCACCATCGTTCGGGAATCGTCTTGCTCACTGCGACGGGCGTCCTCTCCGCGCTCTCCTCGCTCTCGATCATTCCCATGATCGCGTGGCTTACCGAATCCTTTCCGCCCGCAGTTCGCTCGCAGGGAGTCGCCGTCACCTATGCTTTATCCATCGCAACCTTCGGCGGCACCACGCAATATGCAGTCGCGTGGCTCATTGACGTCACCGGCAGCCCGCTCGCGCCCGCCTGGTATTGGTCCGTCGCCGCGGTATTCGGCGTCGCAGCCATCATCGCCACGCGCGAATCCACGCCCCACCTCATCCCTCTTCACAACTCCGAAAAGGTGAAAAATTGACTGTAGGGGCGCTGGTTGCTGCGCCCTATTTCGCAACCAATCGAATCGTAAACGCCCTTCGCCTCGCACATTCGTCGCATTACAATGCCTGCGCGCCAAAATCGACATTCAGCCTGCCACACCACGCACAGGAGTCTCAGTAAGCATGAAGATTGTCGATATCCGCGAGGCCACCAAGCCGATCAAATCGGAAATCCGCAATGCCTACATCGATTTCACCAAAATGACGCTCAGCCTCGTCGCCGTCATCACGGACGTAATCCGCGACGGCAAGCCGGTCGTCGGCTACGGCTTCAATTCCAACGGCCGCTACGGCCAGGGCGCGCTGATCCGCGAACGTTTTCGCCCGCGCATTCTCGAAGCCGATCCTGCTTCCCTCCTCGACCACTCCGGCGCGAATTTCGATCCCGCCAAGATCTGGTCGTGCATGATGACCAACGAGAAGCCCGGCGGACACGGCGAGCGCTCCGTCGCCGTCGGCACGATTGATATGGCCGTCTGGGACGCCGTCGCCAAAATCGCAGGCAAACCGCTTTTTCAACTCCTCGCCGAAAAATACGGCAACGGCACGCCAAACCGGCGCGTATTCGTCTACGCCGCCGGCGGCTACTACTATCCCGGCAAGGATCTCGAAGCGCTTAAGCGCGAAATGCTCGGATACATCGATCGCGGCTATACCGTCGTCAAACAAAAAATCGGCGGCGCATCTTTACGCGAAGACCTCAGCCGCATCGAAGCCGTCCTCAGCATTCTCAAGCCCGGTCAATCGCTCGCCGTCGATGCCAATGGCCGCTTCGACTTGAAGACAGCGCTCGAATACGCCAAAGCTCTGTCGCAATACAATCTCTTCTGGTACGAAGAGGCAGGCGACCCGCTCGATTTCGAATTGCAAGCCGAACTCGGCAAGCATTACGCCGGCCCGATGGCCACGGGCGAAAATCTTTTTTCGATGCAGGACGCGCGCAACCTGATCCGCTACGGCGGCATGCGCAAAGATCGTGACTGGCTCCAGTTCGACTGCGCCCTGAGCTACGGCCTGGTCGAATATCTACGAACGTTGGCTATGTTGCGCGAATACGGCTGGAGTCCGGCACGCTGCATTCCGCACGGCGGCCACCAAATGTCGCTCAACATCGCCGCCGGACTTGGCCTGGGAGGAAACGAATCCTATCCCGATCTCTTCCAGCCGTACGGCGGATTCCCCGACGGCGTGAAAGTGGAAAACGGCTACATTACAATGCCGGACCTGATAGGCATCGGCTTCGAGGGCAAATCCGATTTGTACAAGGAAATGCGTGAGCTAAGCGGGTAGCCGTCAAACACACCGTCCGTAGGGGCGCATGCTTGCTGCGCCCTGTTCGCCGGCAAACATTGGAACTTGAATGAAACGCCTTCTCGCCACCCTCTACTTCCAGGTCCTCCTCGGCATCATCCTGGGCGGACTCATCGGCTATTTCTTCCCTCACGCCGGCGTCGCCTTAAAACCTCTCGGCGACGGATTCATCAAGCTCATCCGAATGCTGCTCGGCCCAATCGTCTTTCTCACCGTCGTGCTCGGCGTCGCAAAAATGGGTGACGTCAAACGCGTCGGCCGCGTCGGCCTCAAAGCCATCGTCTATTTCGAAATCGTATCCACCTTCGCCCTTTTCCTGGGACTCCTTGTCGGATCAATCTTCCATCCCGGCAGCGCCATGCACGTGGATCCCGCCTCGCTCGATCCCGCAGCCGTGCAATCCTACGCCTCGGCTGCCGCGCGTCCTCACAGCGTTGCCGACTTTCTGCTCAGCATCATCCCCTCCAGCCCCATTGACGCTTTCGCCCGCGACGACATGCTCCAAATCATTTTCTTCTCCTTGCTGCTTGGCATCGCATTGTCGCGCCTCGCCGCGCGCGTGCAAACTCTTCTCAAAATTCTCGAAGAATTTCTGCACGCGATGTTCGCCATCGTCCGCATCGTCATGCGCGTAGCGCCGCTCGGAGCCGCGGGCGCAATGGCGTTCACGATCGGCAGCTTCGGCGCCGCCAGTCTCGCCTCATACGCAAAACTGATCGCCTGCCTTTACATCACAGCCGCACTCTTCATATTCATCGTGCTTGGCGCGATCTCGACTCTCTGCCGCATCTCGTTCCGCAAATTCTTGCGTTTTATCCGGGAAGAAATTCTCGTCACGTTCGGCACTGCCTCAACTGAAGCGGTTTTGCCTGCCATGATGGAAAAACTCGAATATCTCGGCTGCGACCGCACTGTCGTCGGCCTGGTCCTGCCCACTGGCTATTCGTTCAACGCCGACGGCACCTCGCTCTATCTCACAATGTCCGTGCTCTTCATCGCGCAAGCCATCGGCATCCATCTCTCGCTCATGGACGAACTCACGATCCTCGCGGTCGCTCTTGTCACCTCAAAAGGCATCGCCGGAGTAGCTGGCGGAGGCTTCGTCGCCCTCGCGGCAACTCTCGCCTCCATGAACCAAATCCCTATCGCCGCGCTCGTGCTGCTTCTCGGCCTCGATCGCCTGCTCGACGAAGCCCGCGCCGTCACTAATCTCATCGGCAACGGCATCGCCACCATCGCCGTCGCCAAATGGGAATGCCAATTCGATCAAAAGCGCGCCAGCGCCGTCCTCAATGGGCACATCGATCCCGAAGCGGCCTACGAGCAGCCTGCGCCACCGTTGGCGCGCTAGCGCAGCCAGGCCGGACGCCCTTTTGGGGTTTGAAGTTTCGTTGACGGATCTACGATCGCTTACTAACGGGGTAACCAGGTTTCATCCAATCGCTGGCAAAGCTCTGCTGGAGCGCAAGCAGACGGACTCGCGCGAATCCCATGCCCACCAGCGCGGAAAATGCCGGGCGCACATTCGGACAGTGGACAAGCGGACAGCAGCCGCAATAGATCGCAAGATCCGTGGTGCTCGGCAAGCCGCTCGCAAATTTCTTCAAGTCATCGAGCCCTTCCGCAGTCGACGCAGGCCCGTGATACGACGCACCGGGAATGTGCGCGCCCTCGTAAAAATTCCGAAAGCCCACGCAAACGATCGTCGGCCTGTCGCCCGCCTTCGAATCGGCCAGTTCCTTCGCAAACGCCGCCGGCGAGATCGTCTGCGCCGCCGTCCACGGATCGGGCGTGGTCTTTTCCTGTGCCGCGTCCGCCGTCGCGCCCGGCCCTACCAATGCCGCCGCAGGCACCGCCAGCATCCCGGCAAACGTCTTGAGAACGTCGCGTCGAATCATGTCATGCGCCTCGGCAAAAATTTACACCGACCCGGGTCACACGACAAACGAGAAATTGCCAACCCGGAACTGCGCCTTCCCGCTCCGATCCTTTAGTGGGGCAGGACGTCCGCTTTTTCCAACCCAAGCCCGCGTCGAATGCATCGGTTTCCGTGGTCTATGGCTGAGTTTTCTGCGATCATTGCGGCAACGCTCTCCCGCTGCCGTTCGCAATCCCACAGGACCTGCTCGCCTCGTTCAAGCACGTCGCTAGAGATGTTTTGTAGGCGCGTCGATTCAAGAACATCAGTATCTGGTGAGTTGTTGCGGCGGGTCTTCGCCACGGCAGCTCCTTGCGTGCAGGGTTTGAAAAACCGTCTGATTTCGCAAGGAACCGGTTGCCCCCAAAACCGGGGTGGCGGAAAGATGCTAGAGAAGACGCATGCTCAGCCTACTCTCACTTAAGCCATTCTACAAACGTTTACCTTGGAGCGGCGACCCGCAGGTCGATTGCTTTGCTTTCGACTCTGCTCTTTCGATTGTGATTGTGTTCTTGGCGGTGGGCCACTCAATGCCCTTCACGTTACAACGAGTCACGCGCACCTGCACCGGATCGCGCTCGACGCCGAACGCTAGGCTTCGTGGGTTCTCTCTAAAAGGCGATGAGGCCGTCCAATCCGAGCGGTATCTTGGGGCGGGAATCTGTGCGGTCCGCTAGTTGACGGCTTTCACGGGAACTCGTTCGGGCAAGCCTTCGATGCACGCGATTAGCTCCGCAAGTCCGCCCTGCTTGGCAATCACTTTATCGGCGCCAACCGCAGAGGCGAGATCATGTCCAATCGAGTCTCCGTACATCGTGAACAGTACGATGT
>DATEME010000577.1:0-5123 GCA_035275865.1 Candidatus Acidiferrales bacterium
AAAAACGCCCGCGCCGCGGTTGAAAAATCGCTCAAAAGGCGTGTGCGCGCGCGGATCAGGTCAACCGCATGCGAAAACCAGCCATGTTCGGCCCCGCCCCAAGCCTCTTGCCACAGCCCTGCCCGTTTCAACTGCTGCGCCACGTAGGGAACAAGTTCCTCAATCGGCAGCTTCTGCAAATATTGCGTGTTAAACCATTCTAGTTTGGGCCGGTCGAAAACGGCATTGGTCCGGCTCACGCCCGAAAGCTCGAATTGCTTTACTAAATCACTCGTCCGCAGGAATTCCGCATCGCCGCCCGGCGCCCATCCGAGTAAGGCCAGGAAGTTCCGAAAAGCTTCGGGGAGGAATCCTTCATCAGCATAGGCTCCCACACCCGTTGCCCCGTGACGCTTCGAAAGGCGCGTACGGTCCGGTCCCAAAATCAAAGGCACGTGCGCAAAGATCGGCGGTGCCGCTTCGAGCGCCTGGTACAGCAATGTCTGCTTCGGCGTATTGGAAAGGTGATCGGCGCCGCGAATCACGTGCGTGATGCGCATGTCGATGTCGTCCACGACGACGCTCAGTTGGTACGTCGGCAAGGCATTCGACCTCAATAAGACGAAGTCTTCAATTTCCGCGTTTTGAACTTCGCGTTTGCCGAAAATCGCGTCCTCAAATGACGTGGTCCCTTCGCGCGGCACTCGAAACCGAATCGCGTGCGGGATGCCCTCGCGCCCCTTAGCAGCGCGATCGGCATCGCTCAAGTCCCGGCACGCACACGGTAGCGCTTTATGAACCTTGGGTCCTTCATCGTCGCCTTCACCCTCCTTGTCAGGCGAAGCATCGCCTCCGGCATACGAAGACGCTTTGCAATAGCAGGGAAACGCCGCACCGCCCGCAACCAGACGTTCCGCCGCGGCGCGATACATATCGAGCCGCTGCGATTGGAAATACGGTCCCTCGTCCCACGTCACTCCCAACCATTTCAGCCCGTCAAGTATCCCATCCACGAGATCGGGCCGATTCCGCTCCACGTCCGTGTCTTCAATTCGAAGCAGCAGCGTGCCGCCGTTGTGTTGCGCGAAAAGCCAATTAAAAAGCGCGGTGCGCGCTCCGCCAACGTGCAAATAGCCAGTCGGGGAGGGGGCAAATCGAACTCGTGGCGACTGCGTCATGTCAATTGTTGTCCTTTGTGACGAAAAAATATCTTAGCGGAAAGAGGAGGCGAAATCGAATTTCTTGCAAATGCCTGATGAGGCTTGAGTTGGTACACGGGTACTGTTGACGCGCCGCGGCAGCCGGGGCATATTAGGCTGTATTTGATCGTTCAAATGGCGCACCAAAATGGCGCCTTAAAAAGCCCCTAAATGTGCAACTTAGGCCATTGCGGGGCACGAAACCGAAGGTGTGTAGCGGCAGGGGATAGCAAATATTTTCTGCTATTCTCGGCGTAGCGAAAACTTTTCCAAAACGGGAATCTCTGCGTTGCCTACTTTTGCGAGCCCCAGCGCCGCGGTTGTGGCCGTCAGTTCACTGCTGCTGGCGACATTCTTCCTGTTCGTTTACCGGCAGAAGCGGCAGGACTATCTATTCGTGTGGTCGCTGGCGTGGCTGATCCATGCGACTGATTGGGCGGCACGTTTTGGGGCGCTTTACTTCCATTTTCCCGCCTGGTTTTCCGGCGTAAACGAATGGCTACTCACGATTTGCGCGCTGGCGTTCTATGGGTCGGCCCGGCTATACGCGCGAAAATCCTTGCCATTGCGCGAGATGTCTGCCGCAGCTCTGATCGCGGCCGTTTGGGCGGCGGTTTGGAGCGCAGGGCATCTCCTCGCCGTGCCTCCAAAAATCGGCGTTGCTGTGATCCTGGCACTTGCCGCGCGGACGTTCTGGCAGGAAGGCCGAAAGCAGGAGTCGCGCGCCGACGAATTGATGGCGCTCACGTTTTTCGGCACGGCACTGCTCTGCGTCGCTATGGCATTTCAGGCGCGACTAGAGTTTCTCGCGGGCGAAGATCTCGGCACGTTCTCGATCCTTCCCAGTATTTTCGCGGCCGTGCTGATGGTGATGCAAGTGTACGAAGAAGAGCGGCGCCGCGTTGAGCGCAACATGCTGGCTCTCTCTAGCTTGAACCTAGCCACTTCAAGTTTCGTCGGCGGCGAGATCCAGAAAATGCTGGCGCAGGCGCTGGACCGGGTTCTCAACGTCGTGCGGATCCCAGCAGGCGCACTGTGCATGCGGCAAGGCGAAGGCAACGGCCCCGCCTCTATGGTCGTTACGGGCCTCGAAAACACGTTTTGCATCGCCACGCAGGAAAATCAGCTTGACGAGTACCTGATTGGATTGGTTGCGCGGCTCGGCGGGCTTGTTGTGCTGCGCGAACTGGCGCGCGACTCCGATTACGAAGCTCTGGAAAAGGAGAGCGCCTTCCGACGCGTGCGCGAACTGCTGCTGAGCCAGGGCCTGCGCACCGTGATCGGCATCAGCTTGCAGGCGAAGGAGCGCGTTTTCGGCGTGCTCTTGCTCGGCACTCCGGATCATCGCGATTTCACGCCGGCGGAATTGCGTTTGCTGCTTGCGCTAGGCCATCAGATCGGCATGGCCGTGGAGAACAGCTATCTTATCCAACAGACCTCGCGCCGGAGCGAAGAGCTGAACATTTTGAACGAGATTGGCCGCGCGCTGAGCTCGACACTCGATCTCGACCTGCTTTTCGACCGCATCAATTCGGAAATCCGCCGCCTGATGGACGTGAGCAGCTTTTTCATCGCCTTCTACGACCACAAAACGCAGGAAGTTCGCTTCGAAATCGAAGTGGTCGAGGGAGCAAGGTTGCCGAAGCGTTCACGCCCCGCTGGAAATCGGCTCGTGGAGCACGTGGCGCGCACGAGACAATCGATGCTGATCCGCGAAAACTTCGCGGAAACAGCCCGCGATTTTGGATTCGAGTCGAATGGCGGACGCGGATCGATGTGCGCCGTGCCGATGATCCTTTACGATCGCGCGATTGGAGTGATGGCGGTTCATAGCTCTCAGGAGCGCGCCTTTGACACGGGCCACGTGGAACTGCTCCGTGTGCTTGCCAGTGAGGCGGCAATCGCCATAGAGAACGCGCGCCTCTTCGCCGAAGAGCAGAAGCGGTCTCAACAGCTGATGCTCGTCAACAACATCTCGAGTCACGCCATCACGACGCTGAATCCGGAAGAGATGCTGGCGAAGATCGCAACGGAAATCGGGAACAGCCTGACCTACGACCACATCGGAATCGCCATCCTCGATTACACCGCCAAAGAACTGGTGATTCAAGCGGAAGCGGGAACGCGGCGCGACGCCCTCGGGAAGCGCTTGTCGCTTGGTGAAGGCCTGATCGGACAGGTGGCGCGCACGGGCCAGATCGCCAAGGTTCGTGAAGCGAGCCAAGCAACGCCAAAGACCGTCCTGCCGGATTCGACTTCGTCTATCGCGCTGCCGGTGGTTTACGCAGAGCAATTGCTTGGCGTGCTCTACGTGGAATCGAAAGAGCCCTCGGAATTCGGCGAGCAGGAAGTGCTTCTCCTGCGCACTCTCGCCGACCTCTTTGCCGGCGCAGTGCACAATGCGATGGCTTTCCAGAAGGCGCAAGAACAAGCCATTACGGACGGGCTCACGGGAGTGAAGACGCACCGCTTCCTCATGGAAGCGCTCTCGGCGGAATGGAAGCGCTCGACGCGGGCGAACCGGCCATTTGCGTTGGTGCTTATGGACCTTGACCGCTTCAAATTCGTCAACGATTTCTACGGCCACCTGGAAGGCGACGTAGTGCTGCAGCGCGTGGGACGGCTCCTCGAAGAACATTGCCGGCGATCCGATGTGGTCGCACGGTACGGCGGCGACGAATTCGTGATTCTGATGCCGGAAACTAGCGTCGAATCCGCGCGACAACTTGCCTCGAAGTTACGTGCATGGATCGCCTCAGATGTGCTGCTGCGCGATAAGAACATCACCGCCAGCTTCGGCATTGCGGGCTTCCCGATTCACGGATCGACTCCGCAGGAACTGATCCAGGTGGCGGACTCCTCGATGTATCTCTCGAAGCACCAGGGCGGTAATTCGGTTTCGACTGCCGAGCAGGGCGATACTTCGGATCGGAAGCGGTGGAAAAAGGATGTCCTTGAGGCCTATCTCGGCGTCACCCTCAAGCGCCAGTTTTTCACGGGTCCCGAGGCATTCGAGGAAATTTACCGGCGTCTCGAGCAGTTCACGCGCTCGCTGAAGGAGCAGGGAGGCGCAGGCCCGTCGGAAGGCCTGCCGCCGGCCGTGGTTGATACCGTAACGTCGCTTGCCTTCGCAATCGACGCAAAGGACCAATACACGAACGGTCATTCGCAAAAGGTTTCTGCTTACGCTGTGACGATTGCGCAGGCGCTCGGAATGAATGCGGCTGACACGGAAGAAATCCGTCTCGCGGCGATGCTGCACGATATCGGGAAGGTGGGAATTCCCGAAGCCATTCTTCACAAATCGGGACCGCTTGACGTGACCGAATGGGAAACGATGAAGACGCACACGGATCTAGGTTCGAAAATCCTGGAGCCCCTTCAATCGATGACGCGTATCCGCGAAATGATCCGGCACCATCATGAGTTCTATGACGGCTCGGGTTATCCCGATCGGCTCGAAGGCGACCGTATTCCGTACGGCGCACGAGTGATCGCGATTGCGGACGCATACGACACCATCACTTCCGAGCGCACTTACAAGAAGAAGCGAACTCCGGAAGACGCGTTTGCCGAATTGGAGCGCTGCGCCGCCAATCAGTTCGATCCGGAGATCGTGCACGTCTTCATCGAGGCGATGCGCCGGGCGCCGCGACAGACAATTGAACCTCCGGCAACCGAGCGCCAACCCACCGCCGCGATTTAGCGCGATCCATCTGTACTAACTTGCGAAGACTAGCGTCGAGGGAGTCGGCGTCGGCACGATTTCGGCCGATTTGAATCCCGCTTCGCGGAGCCAATCGAGATAATCCGACTGCCGATACGTGAAGCCGTCTTTTGACGCCACCAGCATCTGCGACGCAAACAGCATGGCGAACGGGTGGCCGGTGCGGTCGTCGTTGAGAATGAAGTCATTGATGACAAGCGTCCCGCCAGGCTTCAACG